>NZ_BAAAIZ010000010.1:68237-181356 GCF_039526425.1 Streptomyces thermospinosisporus | reverse complement strand
GGTCACTGACCGCCTACGATCACTGACCGCAACGACACCCCTTGGACTCATTCATCTAGGTGAAAACCGCGGTGAAAGCCAGGCTTGCGGGGGCTGCGCGCCCCCGCCGAACCTGCGGTGTGCCGGCGCCGGGGTCCCCACCCCGCGCCTGAAGGTGTCGCTGTGGTTGTCGCTCCGGCACGTCGGTCACTCGTGCTTTCGCTACGACTCGTAGCGTAATGCCAAGCGGAGCCGGAGGGACCCCTTCAGCCGGTGATCTCCCTCACGACTGCACGGAAACGGCCGGTTATGGTCGTTCCATGCAGACCCGTACCCCGGCAGGCCGCACCGGCCGCCCCCGCAGCGCCAGCGCGGACGCCGCGATCCTGGCGGCCACCCGTCAGGCGCTGGTGGAGCTGGGCTGGTCCAAGCTGACGCTGGGCGACGTGGCGACCCGCGCCGGGGTCGCCAAGACGACCCTCTACCGCCGCTGGTCGGGCAAGAACGAACTGGTCGTCGACGCGGTGGCGGAGCTCTTCGACGAACTGAGCCTGCCCGACCGCGGCTCGCTCGCCGCCGACATCGAGGGCGTGGTGCTCCAGTTCGCCTCGATCCTGGCCCGCCCCGAGGCGCGCAGCGGCCTGATGGCGGTGGTCGCCGAGGCCACCCGCGACGAGGCTCTTCGCGAACGCATCCGGGCGTCCATCGTCGACCGGCAGAAACGGCTTGTTCTCGCCGGGCGGTCCCGCGCGGAGCAGCGCGGCGAACTCCCGCCGTCCACCGATCCCGAGGAGTCGGCCCGCACGGTGGACCTGATCTTCGACATGGTGGCCGGAGCGGTCGTCCACCGCACCCTGGTCAGCGCGGAGCCGGCGGACGAGGCGTGGGTCAGGAGCTTCACCAGGGTGCTGCTGCAGGGCCTGGCGGCGGCGTAGCGACAGCAAAGCCGTCAAAGCGCCCGGAAGTCTCGCGAATCCACCGCCGCCCGGAAGCCCCGCGAATCCACCACCGCCCGGGAGCCCCTCGATCCACCGTCGCCCGGGACCTCGGAAGGACCCGGGCGACCGGTGTTTCAGTGCTCCGGCAGGACTCTCAGAACCTGGCGGTACCCGGCGGTACCCGGCGAGGTCTCAGAACCCGGCGGTACCCGGCGAGGTCTCAGAGCCTGGCGGTACCCGGCGAGGTCTCAGAGCCTGGCGGTACCCGGCGGGGCTTCTCAGAATCCCGCGGGCTCGGTGTACACGCCCCACTCGTCGCGCAGCGCACCGCAGATCTCGCCCAGGGTGGCCTCCGCCCGCACGGCCTCGAGCATCGGCTCGATCATGTTGGCGTCGGACCGGGCGGCCTCGATCATCGCGTCCAGGGCGCCGCGCACCGCCGCCTCGTCGCGGGCGGCCTTGCGCTCCTTCAGCAGGCGCACCTGCTCCCGCTCCACCTCGTGGCTGACCCGGAGGATCTCCAGGTCACCGGTGACGGAGCCGGTGTGCACATTGACGCCGACGACCTTCTTGTCGCCCTTCTCCAGCGCCTGCTGGTAGCGGAAGGCGGACTCGGCGATCTCGCCGGTGAACCACCCGTCCTCGATCCCGCGCAGGATGCCGGAGGTCATCGGTCCGATCGGGTGCTTGCCGTCGGGGTGGGCGCGCAGGCCGCGCTCCTTGATCTGGTCGAAGATCTTCTCCGCGTCCGCCTCGATCCGGTCCGTCAGCTGCTCGACGTACCACGAACCTCCCAGCGGATCCGCGACGTTGGCGACGCCGGTCTCCTCCATCAGCACCTGCTGGGTGCGCAGCGCGATCTCGGCGGCCTGCTCGCTCGGCAGGGCGAGGGTCTCGTCCAGGGCATTGGTGTGCAGGGAGTTGGTGCCGCCGAGCACCGCGGCCAGCGCCTCCACGGCGGTACGCACCACGTTGTTGTAGGGCTGCTGGGCGGTCAGCGAGACACCGGCGGTCTGGGTGTGGAAGCGCAGCCACTGCGCCTTCTCGGTCTTGGCGCCGTAGACGTCCCGCATCCAGCGGGCCCAGATCCGGCGCGCGGCGCGGAACTTGGCGATCTCCTCGAAGAAGTCGACGTGCGCGTCGAAGAAGAACGACAGGCCCGGACCGAACACGTCCACGTCCAGGCCGCGGCTGAGGCCCAGCTCCACGTACCCGAAGCCGTCCGCGAGGGTGTACGCCAGCTCCTGCGCGGCCGTCGCGCCGGCCTCACGGATGTGGTAACCGGAGACGGACAGCGGCTTGTAGGCGGGGATGTGCGCGCTGGTGTACTCCATCAGGTCGCCGATGAGGCGCAGATGGGGCTCCGGCTGGAAGAGCCACTCCTTCTGGGCGATGTACTCCTTGAAGATGTCCGTCTGCAGCGTGCCGTTGAGCACGGAGGCGTCCACGCCCTGGCGCTCGGCGGCCACGAGGTACATGCAGAAGACGGGCACGGCCGGCCCGCTGATCGTCATGGACGTGGTGACGTCCCCGAGCGGGATGTCCTTGAACAGGACCTCCATGTCGGCGGCCGAGTCGATGGCCACGCCGCAGTGGCCGACCTCGCCGAGCGAGCGGGGGTCGTCGGAGTCGCGGCCCATGAGCGTCGGCATGTCGAAGGCGACGGACAGGCCGCCTCCGCCGTTGCCGAGGATCATCTTGTACCGCTCATTGGTCTGCTCGGCGTTCCCGAACCCGGCGAACTGCCGGATGGTCCAGGTCCGCCCCCGGTACCCCGTGGGATACAGCCCGCGCGTGAACGGGAACTCACCCGGCCACCCGATCCGCTCGAACCCCTCGTACCGGTCCCCGGGCCTCGGCCCGTACACCGGCTCCACGGGATCCCCGGAGAGCGTGGTGAAGTCGGCGTCCCGCTTGCGAGCAGCGTCGTACCGGGCCTGCCAACGACGGCGGCCCTCCTCGATGGCGTCAGCGTCCATGCTTCAAATTTACTTGGACGTCCTACTAAATGTCGATGGCTGACCGCCGTGCGCTGCTCCGCACGGCGGTGACCAGCGAAAACGTTAGGCCTTGGCGACCACGGGCGACTCGCCGTCGACGGTCGCCTCCAGTTCGCGGCTGATCCTGCGCTCCACGAAGAATGCGGCCGTCGGGACGGTGCCGGCCAGCAGGACCCAGAGCTGCTTCTTCACCGGCCACTTCGCCTTGGAGCCCAGGTCGAAGGCGAAGATCAGGTACAGCACGTAGAGCCAGCCGTGGGCGATGCTGACCACCTGGGTGAAGTCGGCCGCGCCGTCCATCTTCAGCGCGTACTTGCCGATCATGCCGATCGTCAGGGCGACGAGAAGCACACCGGTGACGTAGGCCATGACGCGGTAGCGGGTCAGCACGCTCTTCTTCATGGAGTCGAGCGTAACCGGCGGTTCCGGGAGATCTTGGACCGGGGCACCGGAACCCGCGGTGACGATCAGCGGACGGCCCCATCGGGCCACAGGACGCGTACCGGAACACCGTTCCGCTTCGCGTATGCGACCACGTCCGCCGTGCCGCCGTAGCCCCGGGCGGGCTTGCCGTCCCACACGGCCAGCAGCTCGTCGGACAGGTCCACGAGGATCTCCGAGCCCGCCATGTGCGCCTCGGACGTCGACTCGCCCATCCCGGTCTCGTGGGTCTCGGACGCCTGCCGCAGCAGGGCGTCGTAGGTGGCGTGGTGCCAGTCCGGAAGGCCGTCCCGGTATCCGGCGGCCGGAATCACCGCCTCGAGACGGCCGCCGCGCTTCACCACGGCCTCGGCGAACCAGGAGTCGGGCCCGTCCGCGAGACACGAGACGCCGACCAGTCCGGCGGGGTCGTAGTCGCCCACCACCTGCTCGAGCATCGCCCGCACCCGCCGCTCCACCCCCGCGTCCAGTCCACGGTGCCCGGTGATCCCCACCCGCATGGCTGTCCTCCTACAGATACGCGCCGTGCAGGCGCTCGTCGAAGTCACGCACCACTTTGGGCGGTGCGCCGGTCGTCAGGGTGCGGCGCAAGGCCCGGGCCCGTTCCACCACACGCCCGGACTTGTACGTCAGCCCCGTGTCGAGCGCCCACCGGGCGAGCGCGAACGCCGGTTCGATCCGACCGCCGGCGAGGTGTCCGGCGGCGATGTCGAGCAGCAGCAGTGCACGCTGCTTCGCATGACCGGTGGCAAGGGCCTCCACGTCGTCCGAGAGCACCCAATCGGCCAGACCCAGCCGTGCTCCGCAGGTCACCCGGCATGCGGCCACCTTCTCCGGATCGAAAGCGAACACCCAGGGCCAGGGCGGAGGGTCCCCGGGCAGCGCCTCGGCCGCCGCACGGCTCGCGGTCAACGCTCGGTCGGTCGAACGGCGGTCGCCGCCGGCGGCATGGGCAAGGGCCTCCACGGACAGCAGCCAGGCCTCCGCGACCGGCGGACACCGGTCCCCCAGCACGCGCCGGGCTCGTCCAGCCAGATTGAGGGCCTCGGTGCCGTTGCCCGCGTGAGCCTCGAATTGGGCCAGACTGCCCGCCTGGTAGGCCACCAGGAGCGGGTCGCCGGAGGCCCGGGCCGCCTTGAGCGCGGATCCGTACCAGGTACGAGCGGACCCGTTGTCACCCATGTCCCAGGCCAGCCATCCGGCGAGGCTCGCGGCCTCACTGCCCACCGCAGCGAGGCGGTGGCGATCGCCTTCCCCCGTCGCCTTGGCGGTGATGCTCTGGATCAGCCGCATGTGCGACTTGACGGCCTCGGAAAGATCACGAGACGGCGTGGAACCGTCGAGTCTGCGATAGGCCGACGTCGAGAGTCTCAGTGCGGCAGCCCGTCCTTCCGAGGGGCCGTCCCTGTGGGGCAGCGCGGTCAGCACCGGCATCGCCGCTGTCGCCGCGACGCCGCCGAGAAATCGTCGTCGATCCACGTCATCATCACCGTTCACATGTCCTGGCGAGCGGCTGTCCGCAAGCCCCACCCACGAGGGCGGAATCCCAAGGTGGGCCGACGCCGCCGCCAGGACTTCCGTGCTGTAAGTGCGGGCGCCTCGCTTCTCCAGCCGTGAGACGGCCGACTGCGAGAGACCGATCGCGCCGCCGAGTTGCGCCTGGGTCATGCGACGGTCCTGCCGGACCAGTTCGATGACCTTGCCGTAGTCCCCCGCCCGGGCTGCCTCCCGGACTGCTTTCGCCTGCCACACAGCGGCACCCCCACGTAACGGCTTCCCTCACGTTAAGAGCCCTCGCGGCACCGGACGTCTGCCCGTACCCGCCATGCGGATATCCGTATGCGGGGGCCGCATGGGTGATGGTCCCACAGCGCAGCGTGACCGTTGACTGACTGTCAGACCAGCAACGAGCCCATGACCAGGGGACGTTCTGGACGCGGCGACCTCCCACCCGGCTCCGGCGGATGGTCGCCGCATGCCCCAGCCGCTCGAGCGTGAGGCCGCGATGCCCTGTATGACCGCGAAACGATCACTCCTCATCGTTCCCCGACTGCACGCCCGTGGTGCGGGACGCCCCGGCTACGACATGCACCTCGCCCGTCAAATCCGGAGCGCAGCGCTCGCTCGCCGGGCGGTACGCACCGTGCTGATGTGCTGGGGGCTCCCGGGTGCTCTCGTGTCGGACGCCGAACTGATCGCCTGCGAATTGGTCACCAACGCAATCCTGCACGCGGACCCCGCCCGAAGAACGCGGCCCGGACACTGCCGTCTGACCCTGGAGCGTCCGGCGCGGCACGCCGTCCGGATCGAGGTCTCCGACGATTCCCCGGCCCTGCCGGCGAAGCGTGAGCCGGGTGGGGACGAGCCCGGTGGCCGCGGCCTGGTTCTCGTGGAGGCCCTCGCCGCCGACTGGGGTGTGACGCTCCGTCCTCCCGGCAAGGTCGTCTGGGCCTTACTGCAGGTCCAGCCGTGAGCGGAGCTCATGCGCGCCCCCGGCCGAGCGGTCCTGGCTCCGCCGTCGCCGTCCTGGCCGTCCTGGGACTGACGCCACCCGTGGTCGTCCTCAGCCCGCACCTCTTTGACTCGCTCCCCGTGCCTGCACCGCCGTCAGGCTTCGACCCCTCACCGGCGGCGGAGCAAGCCGCTTGTCATCACCCGGCACAACCCTCGGAGGGCAATACATGACCGCCTCGACGCCGGATGGCTCGCAAGAAGGACCGCAACCAGGACGACCACGACATGATCACGGTGCCAGGACGTCTGGAGCGTCTCCGCGCGAACTTCGACGAAGTGGCCGCCAACGACCCCACTGCCGTCACCATCGACACGGACGACCGCACCCCCGGCGAACTCGCCGACATCATCACTCGTCACCTGACAGAACCGAGCACATGACCGAATCCCCGAATCTGCAGGACGCGTCTGTCATCGTCGCCGTCGACGATGACAGACGCGTCGCCGTCCTCAGCTCCGCCAGCGCCGGGCATGGCGAGCTGTTCCTCCCCGGAGGCCGGCGAGACCCTGGTGAAGAACCCGAGCAGTGCGCCCGTCGTGAACTTCGGGAGGAGGCCGGTGTCACCGCTGCGCGGTGGCGTCACCTCGGGACATACGCCATCACCCTTGGCAGCTCCGCCCGGGTCTCCCTCTACCTCGCCGAGGACCTCACCCTGGGGCACCAGGAGCTCCATGAGACGGAAGAGGACTTCAAGCTCTCCTGGTGGCCGCTGGACGAGGCGGTGACTGCGGCTACCAAGGGGCGCTTCCTGCTCCCCGCCGGACCTCTGGCGCTCCTGCTGGCCGAGCGGTTGATCAAAAAGAGCGAACTCGCGGGCAGCGCCCGATGACGCTACTCCTCCTTGAAGTCCCCCGCAGCCATGCGGAGGGGGCGGAGGATGGCGAAGAGTTCGGCGCATTCCTCGGCGTCGTAGACGCTGAGGCCGAAGTCCATGGCCATCAGGTCGCGCGTGGCGGACTCGACGACCTCGCGGCCCTTGTCGGTGATGGAGGCGAGGGTGCCCCGGCCGTCGTTGGGGTTGGGGCGCTTGGCGACCAGGCCGGAGCGGACCAGGCGGTCCACCGTGTTGGTGACCGAGGTGGGGTGCACCATCAGGCGCTCACCGATCTTGGACATCGGCAGCTCGCCGGACTTGGAGAAGGTCAGCAGCACCAGCGCCTCGTAGCGCGCGAAGGTCAGCCCGTACGGCTTGACCACCGCGTCGACCTCGGCCAGCAGGATCTGGTGCGCGCGCATGATCGACGTGATCGCCGCCATGGACGGCACATTGCCCCAGCGCTGCTTCCAGAGCTCGTCGGCGCGGGCGATGGGATCGAACGAGAGACTGAGCGGCTTCGGCACGGCACCGACCTTACCGGCCGGTCATATGCTGGTCAGCCCTGTCTCGCCTATCGGTCGGCGAGACGGTTCGCCGTGGACAAGACGGTTCGCCATGAACTGGACGGCCGTCAGCGCAGGACGTAGCTCCCCGCCCCCAGAACCGTGCGCAGGCGGCCCTCCTCCCGGAGGGCGACAACGGCCTTCTGGACCGTCGACTGCGTCACGCCGTACTCCGCTGCCAGCGTGACCGTGCCGGGGAAGCGCTCACCGGGCTTCCACTCACCTGCATCCAGACGGCGACGGAGGTCGGCGGCCACCTGGGGCCAGACGGGAACGGAGCGATCAAGTTCCATGTCCCAAGCGTCCGCGGGAATGCGGATACGAGCTACCGCGTAATCGCGTAACCGCGTAAGGTTGCCTCAGAAAAGGACCCCGGCGACCGCGGCGAACGGTCCCGGGGCGTGGCCGACGCTACGAGGGAGCGACGACATGCACGACACTACCCAGCTGCGACGCCTGCCTTGGCAAGAGGGCGATCGACCCGCCTTCGTCTCACCGGGCGATGGAATCGTCAGCCGACTGGCAGACGCTTTCGAGGCCGAACTGATCGAGACCGCACGATCGGACGCCCGGCGGGCACGGAGTCTGGCCGACGACGCCGGGGCGACACCACCGGAGCTGAGGACCGCTCTGCGCTTCGTCGCGCACTCCGCCGAGGACGCCATCCTGGTCGCGGTCCTGCGGGGAGAGCGGCTGGGACTGAACAGTCCTGAGCCGTCAGCCGGCGCACAGACAGGCGGGCCCGGCCGGTAGCGCGGGCGAGGGGCGTACGAACGAGGCCCAGGGACCCTGGTCACCGGGGCCTCTGGGCCTCGGTGATCACCCCCGCACCCGGCTACTCGGCCAGATGCCGTTCGACCGTCTCCACCTTGGAGGTCAGGCCGTCCGTCACGCCGGGGCGGATGTCCGCCTTGAGGACCAGCGAGACGCGGGGCGCACGTGCCTCCACCGCGGCCACCGCGCGCCGGACGACGTCCATCACTTCGTCCCACTCGCCCTCGATCGAGGTGAACATCGCGTCGGTGCGGTTGGGCAGACCGGACTCGCGGACCACGCGCACGGCGTCGGCGACGTACTCCCCCACGTCCTCACCGACGCCGAGCGGCGTCACCGAGAAGGCGACGATCACGCGTTCACCACACCTTCCTTGCGGGCGCGGGAGGCGATCACCGCGTCCTCGGCCTCACGGCGCAGCCTGCGGTCGGCGAAGAAGCCGCCGGCGGGCAGCACCGCCATCACGAAGTAGTAGGCGGCGGTCTTCAGCGGCCACTTGGTGCGGTTCCAGGCGTCCGCCCAGAAGAGCACGTACAGCGTGAAGAGCAGACCGTGGACCGCGCCCATCACCGGGACCGCGTTGAACTCCGTGGTCCGCTTCAGCACCGAGCAGACGAGCAGCAGCAGGAAGGACACGGCCTCCGGCGCGGAGACGAGGCGCAGCCGGCGGAGAGCGGTGGCGGTTTTGATGTCCACGGATCACCTTCGGGGGAGAGGCAGAAAGCGACTGTTCTTGTGAATGTACGCACAAGCGCTTGCGCCATTGTGGCAAACCGCGTTCCTGGGGGTTCGCTCAGGGTCCGTCTCCCCCTTCAGGCCCTGTTCGGCCGGGCAAACCGGCGGCTACCGTGCCATCCGTGGCGATGTTCCGACTTCAGAGCAGCAAGGTGCTCGCCGTCGACATGACCGGAGATGCCGTGAAGGCGAAGAACGGCTCGATGGTCGCGTACGACGGCGAGATGGCGTTCAAGAAGCTCACCGGGGGCGGTGAGGGCATCCGGGGCATGGTGACCCGCCGGCTGACCGGCGAGCAGATGACCCTGATGGAGGTGAAGGGACACGGCACCTGCTTCTTCGCCGACCGGGCCAGCGAGATCAACCTGATCACGCTGCAGGGCGACAAGCTGTATGTGGAGTCCAGCAATCTGCTGGCCACCGACGGCGGCCTGCGCACCGGCACCACCTTCACCGGCCTGCGCGGCGCCTCCCAGGGCAACGGCCTGTTCACCACGACGGTCGAGGGTCACGGGCAGGTGGCGGTGATGTCCGACGGCCCGGCGGTGGTGCTCCGGGTCAGCCCGCAGTACCCGCTCTCCGTCGACCCCGGCGCCTATGTCGCGCACCAGGGGAACCTGCGCCAGTCCTTCCAGTCGGGTGTGACCTTCCGCACCCTGATCGGCGAGGGCGGCGGCGAGGCCTTCCAGATCCGCTTCGAGGGCGACGGACTCGTCTATGTCCAGCCCAGTGAGCGCAACACCATCGCGGGGGACGTCTGACATGGGCTTCCGGGAGATCAACTCGAAGATGATCGAGGCGACCGTGGCGCCCGGTCAGCGGCTGTTCAGCCAGCGCGGCGCGATGCTCGCCTACAAGGGGGAGGTCAGCTTCACCCCCAACACCATGGGCGGCCAGGGCGGCGTGATGTCGATGATCGGCCGGCGCGTGGCGAACGAGGACACGCCCCTGATGACGGTCGAGGGCAACGGCACCGTCCTGTTCGGGCACGGCGGCCACCACATCCAGGTGATCGACCTCTCCGGCGACACCCTCTACGTGGAGGCGGACCGCCTGCTGGCCTTCGAGGGCACCCTGCAGCAGAGCACGGTCTTCCTGGGCTCCCAGGGCGGGGTGATGGGCATGGTGCGGGGCCAGGTCTCCGGGCAGGGCCTGTTCACCACCAGCCTCACGGGGCACGGCGCGGTCGCCGTGATGGCGCACGGCGGCGTGATCGAGCTCCCGATCACCCCGGGCCGCCCGGTCCATGTGGACCCGCAGGCCTATGTCGCCCACCACGGCGACGTCCGCAACAAGCTGTCCACGGCACTCGGCTGGCGGGACATGGTGGGCCGCGGCTCGGGCGAGGCGTTCCAATTGGAGCTGAGCGGCAGCGGAGCGGTGTACGTCCAGGCCTCGGAGGAGAAGCTGTGAGCACCTATCAGACGACCCCGGGCGCCGGCCCCGCCGTGTACGACCCGATGACCCTGCCGTCCGACGACAACGTGAACCCGTACACCTTCTGCGTGGAGCTCAAGGGGAACCAGTGGTTCCTGCAGAAGGGGAAGATGATCGCCTACTACGGCTCGATCGAGTTCAACGGCATCGGGCACGGCCGACTCGACCGACTTGTCCGAACCTCGTTCCATTCGCCACTGCACGCGAGCGACTGGGTGGTGGCCGGGGGCTCGGGCAAGATGCTCCTCGCCGACCGGGCCTTCGACGTGAATTCGTACGACCTGGATGAGGGCAACCTGACCATTCGCTCGGGCAACTTGCTCGCTTTTCAGCCAAGTCTGTCACTGAAGCAGTCGATCGTTCCCGGCTTTCTCACCCTCATCGGAACCGGAAAGTTCGTGGCCGCGTCAAACGGTCCGGTGGTGTTCATGGAACCCCCGGTCCGGGTCGACCCCCAGGCCCTGGTCGGATGGGCCGACTGCCCCTCGCCGTGCCACCACTACGACCATGGGTACATGACCGGCGTAATGGGCGGTCTACGTGCACTGACGGGCCTCGGCGGGGTCTCCGGCGAGGAGCATCAGCTCGAGTTCGTGGGGGCGGGCACGGTGCTGATGCAGTCGTCGGAGACGCTGATGCCGGAGCAGGACACGGGGGCCACTCCGCAGCAGGCGGGAGTCCCGGGCGCCGGGATGTCCGGCGGTCACGGGCAGGGCCCGGGCACACCGCGCCTTCCCGGACAGCTGGGCGACCTCCAGCGTCGCTTCGGGCTGTGAGCGGTAGTCTGCGGAGTGTGACATCGAACGCGTGCACGCCGTCTACGTCACACGCCACCCCTCACTAGTTCGCTTTTCAACTTCTTAGGTAGACTTCATTCATGGAGACCGAGACGGCCACCCGCTGGCTGACCGATGCGGAGCAGTGCGCCTGGCGCACCCACCTGGAGGTCAACAAGTTGTTGACGTACCAGCTCGAGAAAGACCTGCAGCCGTTCGGCCTGACAATGAACGACTACGAGATCCTGGTGAACCTCTCCGAGACGGATGACCACCGGATGCGGATGAGCGACCTCGCGTCCGCCACCCTGCAGTCCAAGAGCCGCCTCTCCCACCAGATCACCCGGATGGAGAACGCCGGCCTGGTCCGGCGGGAGAACTGCGAGTCCGACCGCCGGGGCCTGTACGCCGTGCTCACCGACTACGGCATGGAGACCATGCAGAAGGTCGCACCGCACCACGTGGCATCCGTGCGCCGGCACTTCATCGACCTGCTGTCGCCGGACGCCCTGATGGAACTCGACAAGGCGCTCAAACCGATCGCGGAGCACTTGCGGGGGCAGCGCGGACGCCCCTGACGCGGGGCACACGCGGGGGGCTGCGCACCGCGCCCTCACCCAATCCGGACTCACGGAACGACGGACCGGCCCCACGAGGCGGCCCGACCGGTCGGCCGGTCAGTTGCCGCGTCGGCCATCGGCCATCGCGTCAGTGTCGGCCATCGTGTCAGGTGTCGCGCCCGTCGTCGCCCACCACCGGCAGGCGGAGCTCGAACAGGGCTCCGCCGGCCGGGGCGTCGCCGACCGTGAGCGTCCCGCCGTGCCGCACGGCGACATCCCGGGCGATGGCCAGGCCCAGACCCGCGCCGCCGTCGTCGCGGCTGCGGGCCGCGTCCAGCCGCACGAACCGCTCGAAGATCCGCTCCCGGTCGGCCTCCGGGACGCCCTCGCCGTCGTCGGCGACGCCCAGCACCGCCCAGCCGCCCTCGCGGCGGACGGTGACCGTGACCGTCTCCCGGGCGTGCCGCTGGGCGTTGTCGAGGAGGTTGGCCAGCAATCGCCCCAATTGCCCCCGCGATCCGGCCACTTCGACCGGCTCCGCGTCCACGACCACCCCGGTGCGCCCGGCGGACTCCTCCCGGGCCAGCGCCGCCAGGTCCACGGGGGTGCCGGCCGGCTTCTCCCCCGCGTCCAGGCGGGCGAGCAGCAGCAGGTCGGCGGCGAGCTGCTGGAGCCGCACGGTGTCGTGCACGGCGCCGTCGAGGTCCAGCAGCCCGGGGTGGGCGGCGGCCACCTCAAGCTGGGTGCGCAGGGAGGCGATGGGGCTGCGCAGCTCGTGCGAGGCGTCCGCGACGAACCGCCGCTGGCGCTCCACCGACGCCTCCAGCGCGGCCAGTGTCTCGTTGGTGGTGCGGGCCAGCCGGGCGATCTCGTCGTGCGTGGCCGGTTCCGGCACCCTGCGGGCGAGATCCTCGGAGGCGGTGATCGCGGCCATCTCCCGGCGGATGCCCTCCACCGGGCGCAGCGCCCGCCCGGTGACCAGCCAGGTCACCCCGGCGACGACGGCCAGCAGCACGGGGAAGCCGATCAGCATCCCGGTCAGTGCGGTGTTCACCGCGCTGCGCTCGGCGGACAGTGCGGCACCGGCGTACACGGTGAGGCGGCCCCGGTCCTTCGTCTCCACCTCGACCTCGGCGAAGCGGTAGTCCGCCGTGTCGCCGTCGAGCGTGGCGGACCCGTTGGTGAAGTCCGTCTCCGGGGCGATCTCGCCCGGCTCGAGGCGTTCACGGTGATCGTCGTCGTCGCCGTCACCGCCCTCGTCGGAGCTGTCGGAGTCGTCCGAGCCGCCGTCCCCCCGGTCTTCCCGGTCTTCCCGGTCTTCCCGGTCTTCCCGGTCTTCCCGGTCTTCCCGGTCTTCCCGGTCTTCCCGGTCGTCGTTGCGCTCCGTCGCGGACGGCGCCGGGGTGACGTCCGCGTTCCCCGTACCGCTGATCCGCTCCAGGTCCTCGGTGGCCGCGACCAGCCGCCCGTCGTCGTCCACGACCTGCACCGGGCCGTCGTCGCCGTCCAGCCCGGACAGGTCCTTGTACGGCGTACCGGCGGCCAGTTCGGAGGCGACGGCACGGGCGGAGCGCTCCGCCCGCGTGCCCGCCTCGCCGATCAGGTTGGAGCGCAGCGAGAGCAGGACGGCGGTGCCGGCGGCGAGCAGCGCCACGGCGACCACCAGGGTCGCGGCGACGGTCGCCCGGGCACGCACCGAGCCGAACAGCCGCCTCATCACGCCGGCTCCGTCTCTTCCGGGGCCTCCAGGCGGTAACCGGCGCCGCGCACGGTGCGGATCAGCGCGGAACGGAGCTTGCGGCGCAGGGCGCTGATGTACACCTCGACGATGTTCGGGTCGCCCTCGTAGGCGAAGTCCCAGACGTGCTCCAGGATCTCCGCCTTGGACACCACCTCGCCGGCGCGCAGCACCAGGTACTCCAGGACGGAGAACTCCTTGGCGGTGAGCGCGACTTCACTCGAGCCGAGGAAGACCCGCCGGGCGGCCGTGTCCACCTTCAGATCGCCGTGCACATGGACCGGGGAGGCCCCGGCGACCTGGGCGTGACGGCGCAGCAGCGCCTTGACCCGGGCGACCAGGACGACATACGAGAACGGCTTGGTCAGGTAGTCGTCCGCGCCGGTGTCCAGGCCCTCGGCCTCGTCGTATTCGCCGTCCTTCGCGGTGAGCATCAGGATCGGCACGTCGTGCCCGGCGGCGCGCAGGGCGGCGCAGACGCGGTAGCCGTTCAGGCCGGGGAGCATGATGTCGAGGATCACCAGGTCGTACGTCCCCTCGGTGGCCTGGTGCAGGCCCTCTCGGCCGTCGTGGACGACGTCCACGAGGTAGCCCTCGGCGGCGAGGCCCTTGGCGAGCGAGACGGCGAGGCGCTTCTCGTCCTCGACGATCAGCAGCCGGCAGGGGCGGCGCGGGGCGCCTCCGGCGGGGCGGTGGTGGGACACGGGCGGGCGCATGCCACCAGGGTGGCAAAGGGAACCTGAAGTTCCCTTCAGGTGGCTTCAGCTTCCTCTCAGGGTCGTTCGGCGACATTGGCGGTGTCGGAATCGCAGTGACTCGGGAGGAGTCGGCATGAAGCGCAACATCGTGATCGCCGTGGTGACGGGCGCGGCACTGGTGGGCGGCGGCACGGCCACCGCACTCGCGGTGTCGGGGGACGACGACGCGCCCGCGACCAGGACGCAGGCGCAGACGCAGACACAGAATCTGGCGCAGGCTCAGCAGGAAGCCGATGACGACGACACGGACCGCGACGACCGCGACGAGCCGAACGACGATCGAGACGACCGGGACGACCGCGACGAGCCGAACGACGACCGGGATAACCGGAGGGACCGGGATGACCGGGACGACCGGGACGACCGGGACGACCGGGACGAAGCAAACGACGACCGAGACGAATCCGGAGCCGCCGGCTCCGGGAACGTGACCGCGGCCGAGGCGATCGCCGCCGCGCTGAAGCACACCCCGGGCACGGCCGTCTCCGCGGAGCTGGACGACCACGGGGACGACGGCGGCAGGGCCGTATGGGAGGTCGACGTCCTGGACAAGGGCGACACCTGGTACAGCGTGTGGATCGACCCGAGCAGCGGAAAGGTGCTGGGCTCCCACCAGGACGACGAGGACGACGCCGCCGAGGTCCGCGCCGCGCTGAAGGGCGCCTCGGTCACGGCCGAGGAGGCGGCGAAGGCCGCGTCGGCCAAGGGCACCGTCACGTCGGTGGAACTGGACGACGACAACGACAAGGGCTGGGAAATCGAGACGAACGGCTCCGCCGAGTGGAAGGTCGGCCTCAACAGCACCGCCGTCACCCCTGACCGGGACGACTCGACCGACGACGACTGATCCCGCCCCCGCCGCCCCTTCCCATCCCCGACCCCGGGGGCTACCGCCCCCGGACCCCGTCACCGGCCCTAACGGGCCTCGTCCTCAAACGCCGGACGGGCTGATTTTGCTCACCCGTGCCACTTCACAATTGACCGAGTCAGGCGACGAGCACGCGAGCCCGGCCCCCAGGCCAGCGCCTATAGCCAACCGATTGGGGCGGCGGGCGGGCAAGGCCCGGAGGTTCGGGGGCGCAGCCCCGGGACGGGCACTGTCAGCCAACCGAGCGCCCGGCAAGCGCGCGAGCCCGGCCCCCCAGGGCCGGCGCTTTCGGCCGACCGAGTCGGGCGGCGGGCAGGCACAGGCCGGGGGTCCGGAGGCGGAGCCCCCCGAGGCGGGCGCTGTCAGCCAACCGCGTCGGGCGGCGGGCAGGCACAGGCCGGGGGTCCGGAGGCGGAGCCCCCGGTTTGGGTGCGGTGAGAGGGGGTCAGTTTTCGGTCAGGCTTTGGACGAGTTCGTCCGCCGCGCGGTAGGGGTCCAGCTCGCCGGAGACGATGCGCTCGGCGAGGGCACCCAGGCGGCGGTCGCCGTGGAGGTCTCCGATGCGCTCCCGCAGAGCGGTCACGGCGATCGTCTCGACCTCGCGCGCGGCACGCGCCCTGCGCCGCTCCGCGAGAACGCCCCGCTCCTCCATCCACGCCCGGTGCTTGTCGAGCGCCTCGACGACCTCGTCGACGCCCTCCCCCTTCGCCGCGACCGTCTTCACGATCGGCGGACGCCAGTCGCCGGGCTTGCGGGCCTCGCCGAGGCCCAGCATGTGGTTCAGCTCCCGCGCCGTCGCGTCCGCCCCGTCCCGGTCGGCCTTGTTGACGACGTACACGTCACCGATCTCCAGGATTCCGGCCTTGGCCGCCTGGATCCCGTCGCCCATCCCCGGCGCCAGCAGCACCACCGACGTGTCGGCCTGGGAGGCGATCTCCACCTCCGACTGTCCGACGCCGACCGTCTCGACCAGGATCACGTCGCAGCCGGCCGCGTCCAGCACCCGGATCGCCTGGGGTGCCGCCCAGGCGAGCCCGCCCAGGTGGCCCCGGGTGGCCATGGAGCGGATGTAGACACCGGGGTCGGAGGCGTGCTCCGACATCCGGACCCGGTCACCGAGCAGGGCCCCGCCGGAGAAGGGCGAGGAAGGGTCGACGGCCAGGACGCCGACCCGCTTCCCCTGTTTGCGGTAGGCGGTGACCAGCGCCGAGGTGGACGTCGACTTGCCCACCCCGGGAGAGCCGGTCAGACCGACCACGTACGCGTTGCCGGTCAGCGGCGCCAGCGCCGCCATGACCTCCCTGAGCTGCGGGGACGCCCCCTCCACCAGGGAGATCAGCCGGGCCACGGCCCGGGGCCTGCCCTCCCTGGCCTGGGCCACCAGAGTGGAGACGTCCTGCATCACAGCTCCGTTCACGAGAGTCGACCAGCAAACAACGAGGCGGGGCTCAGGCCTTCGGCACCCGCACGATCAGCGCGTCGCCCTGACCGCCGCCACCGCACAGCGCCGCCGCACCGACACCGCCGCCGCGCCGCTTCAGCTCCAGCGCCAGGTGCAGCACCAGCCGCGCACCGGACATGCCGATGGGGTGGCCGAGGGCAATCGCACCACCGTTGACGTTCACCTTTTCGGTGGACACGCCGAGGTCCTTCATCGACTGCACGGCGACCGCGGCGAACGCCTCGTTGATCTCGATGAGGTCCAGGTCGGAGACCTCCAGGCCCTCCTTCTTCAGCGCGTGCCGGATCGCGTTGGACGGCTGCGACTGGAGCGAGTTGTCGGGGCCGGCCACATTGCCGTGGGCGCCGATCTCGGCGATCCACTCCAGGCCCAGCTCCTGCGCCTTGGCCTTGCTCATCACGACCACGGCCGCCGCACCGTCCGAGATCTGCGAGCTGGAGCCTGCGGTGATGGTGCCGTCCTTGGCGAAGGCGGGGCGCAGCTTGCCGAGGGACTCGACGGTGGTGTCGCCGCGGATGCCCTCGTCCTTGCTGAACAGCACCGGGTCGCCCTTGCGCTGCGGGATCTCCACCGGGGTGATCTCGGCCTCGAAGACGCCGTTCTTCTGGGCGGCGGCGGCCCGCTGGTGGGACAGCGCGGCGATCTCGTCCTGCTCGGCGCGGCCGATGCCGAGGCGGGCGTTGTGCTTCTCGGTGGACTCGCCCATGGCGATGCCCTCGAAGGAGTCGGTCAGACCGTCGTGCGCCATGGCGTCGAGCATCTGCACCGCGCCGTACTTGAAGCCCTCGCGGGACTTCGGCAGCAGGTGCGGGGCGTTGGTCATGGACTCCTGGCCGCCGGCGACGATCACGTCGAACTCGCCCGCGCGGATCAGCTGGTCGGCCAGCGCGATGGCGTCGAGGCCGGAGAGGCAGACCTTGTTGATGGTGAGCGCCGGCACGTTCATCGGGATGCCGGCCTTGACGGCGGCCTGGCGGGCCGGGATCTGCCCCGCCCCGGCCTGGAGCACCTGCCCCATGATCACGTACTGGACCTGGTCGCCACCGATCCCCGCACGGTCGAGGGCGGCCTTGATCGCGAAGCCGCCGAGGTCGGCTCCGGAGAAGGACTTCAGCGAACCGAGCAGCCGCCCCATCGGGGTGCGGGCGCCCGCGACGATGACGGACGTCGTACCGTTCGCTGCGGAAGTCGTTGCGGAAGATGCAGAAGACATGAGCTGCGATCCCCTTACCGGCCTGCACAGCCGAGGAGTGAACGAGGGTTTACTTCGAATGTACTGACGCTGTGCGGACCGCGTCATCGGCCCTTCGGTGTGATCGCGCGCACGTTGCGTAACCACGCCGGGGGCGCTGCACTGAATCCATGCTGACGCGAATCGACCACATCGGGATCGCCTGTTTCGACCTGGACAAGACCGTCGAGTTCTACCGGTCGACCTACGGCTTCGAGGTCTTCCACACCGAGGTCAACGAGGAGCAGGGCGTGCGCGAGGCCATGCTCAAGATCAACGAGACCTCGGACGGCGGCGCCTCCTACCTGCAGCTGCTTGAGCCGACCCGGAAGGACTCCACCGTCGCCAAGTGGCTCGCCAAGAACGGCGAGGGCGTGCACCACATCGCCTTCGGTACGGCGGATGTCGACTCCGACGCAGCCGCCATCAAGGACAAGGGCGTACGCGTTCTGTACGAAGAGCCCCGGCGCGGCTCCATGGGGTCACGCATCACCTTCCTGCACCCCAAGGACTGCCACGGCGTACTGACCGAACTGGTCACTTCGGCGCCCGTTGAACCGTCCGAGCACTGACCCACGTACATATGGGCCGGTAGGGTTGGGTGCGGTCGCCGCTCGATCCAGGGTGACCAGGTCCTGCCGTCACGGGTGGCAGGACCACCGGGGTCCGGTTTCGGGGGGCGAGCGCCGGGGCAGCAGCCCATGCTCAGCCGTTGATCTGACACCATTCCCCGGGGGCCCCGTTCGGCGGATGGACGGGAGCCCGGCCAGACTTGCGACCAGGGGACGGATGGGACCGCGCAGTGCGGGGCTACGAGAGCCAGGAGCGAGAGCCGGCGGCTGACGTCGACCACCTCTCTCGGTTCGAAGCCGAGATGAAGCGGCTGAAGACCGAGCGGGAGAAGGCGATCCAGCACGCCGAAGACCTCGGCTACCAGGTCGAGGTGCTGCGCGCCAAGCTGCACGAGGCGCGCCGCACCATCATGTCCCGGCCCGCCTACGACGGCGGCGACATCGGTTACCAGGCCGAGCAGTTGCTGCGGAACGCGCAGCTGCAGGCCGATCAGCTGCGGGCCGAGGCCGAGCGGGAGCTGAGCCAGGCCCGCGCCCAGACGCAGCGCATCCTCCAGGAGCACGCGGAGCAGGCGGCGCGGCTCCAGGCCGAGCTGCACCAGGAGGCGGTGACCCGGCGCCAGCAGCTCGACCAGGAGCTGGCGGAGCGCCGGCAGACGGTCGAGACGCACGTCAACGAGAACGTGGCGTGGGCGGAGCAGCTGCGTGCCCGCACCGAGCAGCAGGCCCGCCGGCTGCTCGAGGAGTCCCGCGCGGAGGCCGAGCAGGCGATGGCCGCGGCGCGTGCCGAGGCCGAGCGGCTGACCGCCGAGGCCCGCCAGCGGCTGCAGAGCGAGGCCGAGGCGGCCCGTGCGGAGGCGGAGCAGATTCTGCGGCGGGCCCGGGCGGACGCCGAGCGGCTGCTGAACGCCGCCTCCACGCAGGCGCAGGAGGCCACCGACCACGCCGAACAGCTGCGCACCTCCACGGTCACCGAGTCGGAGGCCGCGCGCCGCCAGGCGATGGAGATGAGCAAGGCCGCCGAGCAGCGCATGGCCGAGGCGGAGGCGGCGCTGCGCGAGGCGCGGGCCGAGGCGGAGAAGGTGCTCGCCGAGGCGAAGGAGACCGCCGCCAAGGCGATCGCCTCCGCGGAGGCCGCCAACGAGACCCGTACGCGCACCGCCAAGGAGCAGGTGGCGCGGCTGGTCGAGGAGGCCACGAAGGAGGCCGAGCAGACCAAGGCCGAGGCCGAGCAGGTCATCGCCGACGCCCGCGCGGAGGCCGAGAAGATCGTCGCCGAGGCGTCGGAGAAGGCCCGGACGCTCACCGCCGAGGAGACCGCGACCCAGCTGTCGCAGGCCGCGCGGACCGCCGAGGACGTGCTCAACAAGGCGTCCGAGGAGGCCAAGCAGACCACCAAGGCGGCCGCCGAGGAGGCCGAGCGGATCCGCCGCGAGGCGGAGGCCGAGGCGGACCGGCTGCGCGCGGAGGCGCACGACATCGCCGAGCAGCTCAAGGGCGCGGCGAAGGACGACACCAAGGAGTACCGCGCCAAGACGGTCGAGCTGCAGGAGGAGGCCCGCCGGCTGCGCGGCGAGGCCGAGCAGCTGCGCGCCGAGGCGGTCGCCGAGGGCGAGAAGATCCGCGCGGAGGCCCGCAAGGAGGCCGTGGCGCAGATCGAGGAGGCGGCGAAGTCCGCCGAGGAGCTGCTGGCCAAGGCGAAGGCGGACGCGGACGAGCTGCGCTCCACCGCGCAGACCGACAGCGAGAAGGTCCGCACCGAGGCGATCGAGCGGGCCACCACGCTGCGCCGGCAGGCCGAGGAGACACTGCAGCGCACCCGCAAGGAGGCCGAGCGGCACCGCGAGGAGGCGGTGGAGCAGGCCGAGGCGCTCATGGCGGACGCCGAGCGGGCGGCGCGGGAGCTGCGCGAGGAGGCGGAGCGTGCCGCCGAGGCCCGGCGTGCGGAGGCCGCCGACGAGCTGACGCGTCTGCACCGGGAGGCCGACGAGCGGCTGGCCGCCGCCGAGCAGGCGCTGAGCGAGGCCCGCGAGGAGGCGGCCCGGATCCGCCAGGAGGCCGCCGAGGAGACCGAGCGGCTGCGTGCCGAGGCCGCGGAGCGGATCCGCACCCTGCAGCAGCAGGCGGAGGCGGAGGCCGAGCGGCTGCGCACCGAGGCGGCCGCGGACGCGTCGGCGTCCCGCGCGGAGGGCGAGGCCGTCGCGGTGCGGCTGCGCTCGGAGGCCGCGACGGAGGCGGAGCGGCTGAAGGCGGAGGCGCAGGAGACCGCGGACCGGGTGCGCGCCGAGGCGCAGGCCGCCGCCGAGCGGCTGGGCACCGAGGCGTCGGAGACGCTGGCCGCCGCGCAGGAGGAGGCCGCCCGGCGCCGCCGCGAGGCGGAGGAGCTGCTGGGCGCGGCCCGGCAGGAGGCGGACCAGGAGCGCGAGCAGGCCCGCGAGCAGAGCGAGGAGCTGCTGGCCGCGGCGCGCAAGCGGGTCGACGAGGCGCAGGCCGAGGCCGTGCGGCTGGTGGAGGAGGCCGACCGGCGGGCCACCGAGATGGTGTCGGCTGCCGAGCAGCACGCGGCGCAGGTGCGCGAGTCGGTGGCCGGGCTGCACGAGCAGGCCCAGGAGGAGATCACCGGGCTGCGCAGCGCCGCCGAGCACGCGGCGGAGCGCACCCGCCGGGAGGCCGAGGAGGAGGCGGACCGGGTCCGCGCCGACGCCTACGCGGAGCGGGAGCGGGCGAGCGAGGACGCGAGCCGGCTGCGCGCCGAGGCCCGGGAGGAGACCGAGGCCGCCAAGACGCTCGCCGACCGCACGGTGTCGGAGGCGATCACCGAGGCCGACCGGATCCGCTCGGAGGCGAACGAGTACGCCCAGCGGGTGCGCACGGAGGCGTCGGAGGCGGTCGCGGAGGCCGAGCAGAGCGCGGCGCGCACCCGTGCGGAGGCCCGCGAGGACGCCAACCGGATCCGTTCGGAGGCGGCGACGCAGGCGGACACGCTGGTCACCGAGGCGCGCAAGGAGGCGGAGCGGCTCACCGCGGAGACGGTCGCGGAGGCGGACCGGCTGCGGGCGGAGTCGGTGGCCAAGGCGGAGAAGCTGATCTCGGACGCCACCAGCGACGCGGAGCGGCTGCGGGCCGAGGCGGCGGAGGCGGTCGGTTCGGCGCAGCAGCACGCGGAGCGGGTGCGCGAGGAGGCCGACCGGGTGAAGGCGGAGGCCGAGGCGGAGGCGGAGCGCCTGGTGGCGTCCGCCCGCGAGGAGGCCGAGCGCACCCTGGACGAGGCGCGCAAGGACGCCAACAAGCGGCGCAGCGAGGCGGCCGAGCAGGTCGACAAGCTCATCACGGAGACCACGGCCGAGGCGGACAAGCTGCTCGCGGAGGCGCAGCAGCAGGCGCTGAAGACCACCGCGGACGCGGAGTCGCAGGCGGACACCATGGTGGGCGCGGCCCGCAGCGAGGCCGAGCGGATCGTCTCCGAGGCGACCGTGGAGGGCAACTCGCTGGTGGAGAAGGCCCGTGCGGACGCGGATGAGCTGCTGGTCGGCGCGCGCCGGGACGCCACGCAGATCCGGCAGCGCGCCGAGGAGCTGCGGGACCGCATCACCAGCGAGATCGAGGAACTGCACGAGCGGGCCCGCCGGGAGGCGGCCGAGACGATGAAGTCGACCGGTGACCGCTGCGACGCGCTGATCAAGGCGGCCGAGGAGCAGCTGGCCAAGGCCGAGGCGAAGGCGAAGGAGATCGTCTCCGAGGCCAACTCGGAGGCCGGCAAGGTGCGTATCGCCGCCGTCAAGAAGGCCGAGGGCCTGCTGAAGGAGGCCGAGCAGAAGAAGGCGGCGCTCATCAAGGAGGCCGAGGAGCTGAAGGCCGAGGCGGTCCGCGAGGCGCGGCGCACGGTCGAGGAGGGCAAGCGCGAGCTGGAGGTGCTGGTGCGGCGCCGTGAGGACATCAATGCCGAGATCTCGCGGGTGCAGGACGTCCTGGAGGCCCTGGAGTCCTTCGAGGCTCCGGCGAGTTCGAAGGAGAACGGGGTCAAGGCGGGAGCGTCGGTGGGCGCACCCCGCTCGGGTGGCAAGTCCTCCGAGAGCTAGGGACCGTTGGGCGGCCGGTCCCCGGGCCCTCGGGACCCGTTGGGCGGCCGGTCCCCGGGCGGCCCTCGGGACCCGTTGGGCGGCCGGTCCCCGGGTGGCCGGGATCCGTCGGGCGCCCCGTCACCGGACGGCAGGGGCCTTCCGGCCGCTCGGCCCGCGCGGCGGCGCTCCGATGGCGCACGGTCCGCCCTCGCATCGGGCCACGGGGTCGGGTCACACGGGCGGAGGAGACAGGCCCGGCGAAACGGGTGAAATCACCCCGACTCAGGGGGCTTTGACCAAGGCTTTGGCAAGTGGTCCGGCGGTCAGCCACTCAAAAGGGGTGTCATTCTCCGTATCAAACGTGCATCCGCTCGATGACACACCGCTTCGGCCCCTAGGATTCCACCTATCACCTCACCGGTCTCATTCGACAGGAACCCCATGAGCGACACTTCCCCCTACGGCTTCGAGCTTGTGCGGCGTGGGTACGACCGCGCTCAGGTGGACGAACGTATCTCCAAGCTCGTCTCCGACCGTGACAGTGCACTCGCCCGCATCAGCGCCCTGGAAAAGCGGATCGAGGAGCTCCACCTCGAGACGCAGAACGCCCAGGCACAGATCAACGACGCCGAGCCGTCGTACGCCGGCCTCGGCGCCCGGGTCGAGAAGATCCTGCGGCTCGCCGAGGAAGAGGCGAAGGACCTGCGCGAGGAGGCCCGGCGCGCGGCCGAGCAGCACCGCGAGCTCGCCGAGTCGGCGGCCCAGCAGGTGCGCAACGACGCCGAGGCCTACGCGGCGGAGCGCAAGGCCAAGGCCGAGGACGAGGGCGCCCGGATCATCGAGAAGGCCAAGAGCGAGGCCGCCCAGCTGCGTGCCGAGGCGCAGAAGGACGCGCAGTCCAAGCGCGAGGAGGCGGACGCCCTCTTCGAGGAGACCCGCGCCAAGGCCGCGCAGGCCGCCGCCGACTTCGAGACGAACCTCGCCAAGCGCCGCGAGCAGTCCGAGCGCGACCTGGCCTCCCGTCAGGCGAAGGCCGAGAAGCGCCTCGCGGAGATCGAGCACCGCGCCGAGCAGCTGCGTCTGGAGGCGGAGAAGCTGCGCACCGACGCCGAGCGCCGTGCCCGCCAGACGGTGGAGACCGCGCAGCGCCAGGCCGAGGACATCGTGGCGGACGCCAACGCCAAGGCCGACCGGATCCGTTCGGAGTCCGAGCGCGAGCTGGCCGCCCTGACCAACCGCCGCGACTCCATCAACGCCCAGCTGACGAACGTCCGCGAGATGCTCGCCACGCTGACCGGTGCCGCGGTGGCCGCGACCGGTACGCCCGCCGAGGAGGAGCCGGTCTCCCGCGGGGTCCCGGCCCAGCAGTCCCGGTAACGTCCTCGGGGACATCGGCCGCACAGTGTGAAGCCCTCTGCCACTGAGGTGGCAGAGGGCTTTGTCGCCCTCTAGCGTGGGCGTCATGATCGAGCTCGAGGGGCTGACCAAGCGGTACGGCGAGAAGATCGCGGTGAACAATCTGACGTTCACCGTCAGGCCGGGCATCGTCACGGGCTTTCTCGGCCCCAACGGGGCGGGCAAGTCGACCACGATGCGGATGATGCTGGGCCTGGACCGGCCCACCGCGGGCGATGTGCGGATCGACGGCAAGCACTACCACCAGCTGAAGGACCCGCTGAAGTACATCGGCGCGCTCCTTGACGCCAAGGCGGTGCACGGCGGGCGCACCGCCTTCAACCATCTGCTGTGCCTCGCCCAGAGCAACGGCATCCCGAAGCAGCGGGTGCACGAGGTGCTGGACACGGTGGGTCTGACCGCCGTGGCGAAGAAGAAGGCCAAGGGGTTCTCCCTCGGCATGGGCCAGCGGCTCGGCATCGCCGCCGCGCTGCTGGGCGACCCGCGGATCCTGATGTTCGACGAGCCGGTCAACGGTCTCGACCCCGAGGGCATCCACTGGATCCGTACGCTGATGAAGTCGCTCGCCGCGCAGGGGCGCACGGTCTTCGTCTCCTCCCACCTGATGAGCGAGATGGCGCTGACCGCGGACCATCTCGTGGTCATCGGCCAGGGCCGGCTGCTCGCCGACACCTCGATGGCCGACTTCATCGCCCGCAACTCGCGCTCCTACGTCCGGGTGCGCAGCCCGCAGCGGGAGAAGCTGCTCGACGTGCTGCACCAGGCCGGCATCACCGCCCAGGAAGGCGGGGACGGGGCGCTGGAGGTGGACGGCAGCAAGGCCGAGTACATCGGGGAGCTGGCGGCCCGGCACCAGCTGGTGCTGCACGAGCTGAGCCCCCAGCAGGCCTCCCTGGAGGAGGCGTTCATGCAGTTGACCGCGGAGTCGGTGGAGTACCACGCGCACTCCGACGCGCCGTCCGCCCCGCAGCAGTGGGGCGAGGGCTGGAAGAAGGGCTGAGCTGAGCATGGCGGCAACGCAGGTCGTCCGGTCCGAATGGACCAAGATCCGGTCGGTGGCGTCCACGGTGTGGACGCTGTCCCTGGCGGCGGTGGTCACCATCGCGCTCGGCATGCTGATCTCGGCGCTGTCGAAGGCCGAGTTCGACAACATGAGCACCCGGGACCGGCTCTCCTTCGATCCCACCTTCATCAGCTTCGCCGGGATGAGCCTCGGTCAGCTGGCGATGATCGTCTTCGGTGTGCTGGTGGTGTCGAACGAGTACAGCACCGGCATGATCCGCGTCTCGCTGGCGGCCGTTCCGCAGCGCGGCACCTTCCTGTTCGGCAAGATCGCGGTCGCCACCGCGCTCGCCCTGGTCGTCGGCATGGCCACCAGCTTCGCCGCGTTCTTCCTCGGCCAGGCGATGCTCGGCGAGCACAAGGCCTCGATCGGGGACGACGGGGTGCTGCGGGCGGTGATCGGCGGCGGCCTCTACATGACGCTGATCGCGATGTTCTCGATGGGCGTGGCCGCGATGCTGCGCTCGCCGATGCTGTCGCTGGGCATTCTGATGCCGTTCTTCTTCCTGATCTCCAACATCCTCGGCAACGTGGACGCCACGAAGAAGATCGGCCAGTTCCTGCCCGACCAGGCGGGCAGCAAGATCATGCAGGTGGTCCCGCCGGTCGGCGACGACACCCCGTACGGGCCCTGGGGCGGGCTGGGGATCATGGCGCTGTGGGTGCTGGCCGCGCTCATCGGCGGCTATGTGCTGCTGAAGCGGCGCGACGCACAGTGAATGATCACGTGCGAGCGGTTTTTACCTCGTCTTGAACGGAACCGTCAGCGCCTGGATATCCTCCTAACCCTTACGGGGGCGTGTGCCCCGCTGTCCTGAACCTTGCGATGGGTGCGGAGCATGATCGAGGCAGTCGGCCTGACCAAGCGGTACGGCGACAAGACCGCTGTGTACAACCTTTCCTTCCAGGTGCGGCCCGGTGCCGTCACCGGCTTCCTGGGCCCCAACGGCTCCGGCAAGTCGACGACGATGCGGATGATCCTCGGCCTGGACAACCCCACCGCCGGGCACGTCACGATCGGCGGCTACCCCTACCGCAAGCTGCCCAACGCCCCCCGCCAGGTCGGCGCGCTGCTGGACGCCAAGGCGGTGCACGGCGGCCGGTCCGCCCGCAACCACCTGCTGAGCCTCGCCCAGCTGTCGGGCATCCCCGCCCGCCGGGTGGACGAGGTGCTCGGTGTGGTGGGTCTGCACCAGGTGGCCGGGAAGCGGTCCAAGGGCTTCTCCCTCGGCATGGGCCAGCGGCTCGGCATCGCCGCCGCGCTGCTGGGCGACCCGCAGGTGCTGCTGTTCGACGAGCCGGTCAACGGCCTCGACCCCGAGGGCATCCTCTGGGTGCGCAATCTGATGAAGTCCCTCGCGGCCGAGGGCCGCACGGTCTTCGTCTCCTCGCACCTGATGAGCGAGATGGCGCTGACCGCCGACCACCTCATCGTGATCGGCCGCGGGCAGCTGCTGGCCGACATGAGCGTGAAGGACTTCATCGCCGCCAACTCGGCCGGCTTCGCGCGGGTGCGCACCCCGGACACCGAGCCGCAGGCCCGGGAGAAGCTGTCGGCCGCCCTCACCGAGGCGGGCGGGCATGTGCTGCCCGAGCAGGACGGCGCGCTGCGGGTGACCGGACTGCCGCTGCCCCGCATCAGCGACATCGCCCACGACAACGGCGTACGGCTGTGGGAGCTGTCGCCGCATCAGGCCTCGCTGGAGGAGGCGTACATGCGGATGACGCAGGGCGCCGTCGACTACCGCTCGACCACCGACCAGAAGGCCGGCCTCCAGCAGCCGCTGCCGCCCGGCGCGCAGCCGCCGGTGCCGGTGCCGGGCCAGGGCCAGCCGGGCTGGTATCCCCCGCCGCCGCCCCAGCAGGGGCAGCCCTACGCGGCCCCCCAGGCCCCCGCAGGCGCCCCTGAGGCCAATCCGTACGCCCAGCCCGCCGGACAGCCCGGACAGCAGGCCCCGCAGGCCCCGGCCGCGCCCGCCGCGGCGCCCGCGAACGCTCCCTCCGCCGCCGACCTGACCAAGCCCGAGGACGCCCGATGAGCACGCCCCAGCCCCCGATGCCGCAGACCGCACCCGAGTGGCAGGCCGCCCGGCCCGGCTACACCTCACCCATCCCGGTGGTGCGCACGCACCTCGGGCACGCCCTCGCCTCCGAGTGGACGAAGATCCGGTCGGTGCGCTCCACGATGTGGACGCTCGGGGTGTTCGTGCTGCTCGTGGTCGGCATCGGTCTGCTGACCGGTCTGGTGGTCTCCAGCCAGGACGCCGACCTCGGCGGTGAGAGCCCGCTCGGGCTCGGCTTCTTCGGGCTGCTGCTCGGCAGCATGTGCCTCATCACGCTGGGCGTGCTGACCACGGCCTCCGAGTACGGCACCGGCATGATCCGCACCACCATGGTCGCCTGCCCCTCACGGGCCCGGGTGCTCACGGCGAAGGCGATCGTCTTCTTCCTGGTCGCCTTCGTGGTGACCCTGGTGTCCGCCACGCTCATCGGCGTGCTGCACGTGGCGATGCTCGAGGGCAACGGGGCGAAGGACCCCTCGGGCGGCGAGTGGCTGAAGGGCACCGTGGGCGTCTCGCTCTACCTCGCCCTGCTCGGCACGCTGTCGCTGGCGGTCGGCTCGATCATCCGGCACTCCGCCGGGGCCATCACCATCATGATCGGTGCGCTGCTCGCCCCGCTGGTGATCGCGCTGTTCATGTTCTCGGAGTCGCTCAAGGACGTGCAGCAGGCGCTGTTCGAGTACTCCATCCCGAACCAGATGAGCGTCTTCTACGCCAACTCCCTCAGCGAGTCCGGCCCGTCCGGCTGGGACCCGGTGTGGATCATGCTGAGCATCACGGCCGCCGCGCTGGCCGGTGCCTTCGCCCTGCTGGAGAAGCGGGACGTGTGAGCACACGGCGGTGACCGCTTCCGCACCGGCCGCGAGGGCTTCCGCACCGGCCGCGGGGCTTCAGAACCTCGGCGCGTTACGGGACCGCTGCACCCGCGTGGTGCGGCGGTCCTTCGCGTTCCAGCAGGACTTGTGCCAGTGCCGGCGCTCGTCCACCCCGGAGAACTCCGGCCAGGCCACCACGTGCGGCACCCCGTCCGGAATCAACTGGTCGCAGCCCGGGCAGCGGTAGGCCTTGCCCCGCGCGCTGGCGCCCGCCACGTGCCGTACGCTCCACTCCTCGCCCTGCCAGCTCTCCGTGGACTGCCAGCCGCCGTAGCGGCCGGAACGGTCGTCGGCGCTCCGGCCGGACGAACCGGATCCCTTCGGTCGGTTGCGACGCGGGGACACAGGACACCTCACGGGCTATACAGGATGCACGGGCCGTATCCAGCCTACGTGTCCCGCGCAGGGGTACGCGTACGGCTCCGGTCGTCACACGGCCCCGTCCGGCGACGCCGCACCCGCTCCCGAGCGGCCGATTCTGCAGACAATCCGCAAATTCCGCCGCCCGGCCGTGTCCTCGGCACGTGTCAGGCGGTTATGCCGTGCGGGGGAGCTCCGCGTCGGAGCCAAGGAAGCAGGAAAGCAATGCGCGTTGGAAGTTTCGTGTTGGCCGCCCAGTTCCCCGGGCAGGGCGAGGGGGAGGCGCTGCACCGCGCGGTCCGCTCGGCCGAGGTGGCCGAGGAGGCGGGGCTCGACACGGTCTGGCTGGCCGAGCACCACTTCGTGCCGTACGGCACCTGCCCTTCGGCGGTCACGCTGGCCGCCCTGCTGCTGGGCCGCACCCGCCGGCTGAGGGTCGGCACGGCGGTCAGCGTACTGCCCACCACCCACCCCGTGACCCTCGGCGAACAGGCCGCGCTGCTGCACATCACCAGCGGCGGCCGCTTCTCGCTGGGCGTGGGGCGCGGCGGCCCCTGGGTGGACCTGGAGGTCTTCGGCTCCGGTCTCGAGGCGTACGAGAAGGGTTTCCCCGAATCACTCGATCTGCTGGTGCGCTGGCTGCGCGAACCGTCCGTGGCGGCCGACGGCGAGCGCTACCGGTTCCGTGAAGTCCCCGTCGTGCCCCGCCCGTCGGAGGCGCTCACGGAGACGGACGGCCCCGAGATCGTCGTCGCCTGCACCTCGCCGTCCAGCGTGCGGCTGGCCGCCGAGCGCGGGCTGCCGATGCTGCTCGGCATGCACGTGGGCGACGAGGAGAAGGCCGAGATGGTCGCCCTGTGGCGGCGGCACGCCCGCGCCAGCGGCCGGTCCCCCGAGGAGATCCACCGCGCCGCGCATGTGTCGGCCGGTGTCTGCCAGATCGCCGACCGGCGGGCCGACGCGGCGGAGGCGCTGCTGAAGGCGATGCCGGGCTGGCTGCGCCAGGGCCTGGGCGCCCATGTCACCGTGGACGGCCGGTCGCGGCAGATGCGCGATCCGCTGGCGTACACCGAACTGCTCTGCGGACTGCACCCGGTGGGCACCCCGGCGCTGTGTGCGGACCGGCTGGCGGCGACCAGCGAGCGGACCGGCATCTCCCGTTTCGCGCTGCTCGTCGAGGGATCCGGCGATCTCGCGGCGACCGAGGAGAACGTACGGCGCCTCGGTGCCGAGGTGCTGCCCCGGCTCGCCTGAACCGAGCGGGTCGGCCTGCGTTGGATCACGTGCCATGGAGGCTTGCCGCCCCTGGTACTGACTGCACCTCCCGCGTACGGAGCGGCAAGCAGACGATGGGGCGCGTCAGCAGTCGCGCAGCTCCGGCGACTGGTTCAGCAGCTGACTGCGGACCGAGGTGAAGCGGGCCAGCGTCTCGTCGACCGAGGAGTCAAGCGGGAACACGGCCACCCGGTGGCAGTTCTGGAAGGCCAGCCGAACACCGAAGTGCCGTTGCAGCGCGCCGCGTATCGCGTCACTCGCGAGCGCACGCAGCAGCTGACCGCGTGCCTGCTCGTCCGGCGGGGGCGTCTGGTTGTCGGCGAACTCTCCGCCGTCCACCTTCAGCTGGGCCACCAGGGAGCTGATCATCTCCCACGCGTAGGGCAGGGAGGTCCGGACGCAGTCGACGAATTCTGCTTCGTCGACCTCGCCTCGCTCGGCCTGTTCGAGTAGGGCCGGTGAGACGTCGAGCGACATGGGTTCTCCTCTCGCACCCCCGACGAGCAGGGGTTGCCTGACAGATATGGGAGCCCGCGTAATCGGACACGCTGCGTACACACCTCGCGACCTCCCGTTCAATACCGTAAGCAACCGGAGGTGCCCGCACCAGGACATTGCCCGGATGACAAACATCCCGTGGGCAGGTAATCGGCCATCGTGGAACACGGGTTTTCCAGGAGATTCAGGACGTGTCGCAGCGCCTGGTGAGGCGAGTGGGAGGCTTCCTCGAGGGGCGGCTGCGGACGCCCCGGGCACCGGTCGCGGACGGCCGGCCCGGCCGGGCCGGGGGCGGGTTGCGAGGGCGAATCGCGTCGGGGCGGGGCGGTCGAGTAGCGTTGCCGACCATGCGTCTCGTCATTGCCCGCTGCTCCGTGGACTACGCCGGACGGCTCACCGCGCACCTGCCGTCGGCACCCCGTCTGATCCTGATCAAGGCGGACGGCAGTGTCTCCATCCACGCCGACGACCGGGCCTACAAGCCCCTGAACTGGATGTCGCCGCCCTGCACCCTCAAGGAGGGCACGGACGACCAGGAAGGCGTGTGGACCGTCGTCAACAAGGCGGGTGAGAAACTCATCATCACCATGGAGGAGATCCTCCACGACTCCACGCACGAACTGGGCGTGGATCCCGGCCTGATCAAGGACGGCGTGGAAGCGCACCTCCAGGAGCTGCTCGCCGACCGGATCGAGACACTCGGCGAGGGCTACACCCTGATCCGCCGCGAGTACATGACCGCCATCGGCCCGGTCGACATCCTGTGCCGGGACGCCGAGGGGCAGACCGTGGCGGTGGAGATCAAGCGGCGCGGCGAGATCGACGGTGTGGAGCAACTCACCCGCTACCTCGAGCTGTTGAACCGCGATCCGCATCTCGCCCCGGTGCGCGGCATCTTCGCCGCCCAGGAGATCAAGCCGCAGGCGCGGGTGCTCGCCACCGACCGGGGCATCAGCTGCCAGATCCTCGACTACGACGCCCTGCGCGGCATCGAGGACGACAAGCTGCGGCTGTTCTAGGACTCTTACCGCGGCTGTTCCAGGGCACTTCGGCACGCGCGCAAGGGCCGTCCGCACACACGCAAGGGCCGGGTCCCGTGCAGGGGACCCGGCCCTTTTGTCCTGTCGTGCGGCCGGCGTCAGATGACCGTCCCGGCGCTGCCCGAACCGCTGGGCGTGCCCGCGCCGCTGCTCTCCGGGGCACTGGCCGAACTGCTCGTATCCGCCGGGGAGGACGAGGCGGGACCACTGGCCGAGTCGCTGGTGGACGGCTCCTCGGGCGGCGTGGTCGGGGTGTCGGTCGGGTCCGGCTCGGTCTCGGTCGGCTCCGGGTCCGGCGAGGTCGGGTCCGGGGACTGGGACGTGGGCGGCTTGGTGGTCTTCGTCGGCTTGGACGTGGGCGACTTCGAGGGCGACTTCGTCGGGGACTTGGTCGGCTCGTCCGGCTCCTTGCTGTCGTCCTCGGACGGCTCGCCCGACGTCGAGGCCGTCGGTGTCGGGTCGTCGGCCGTGCCCAGCTTGCCGTCCGGGCCCGGGTCGGAGGGCCGGCTGGTGGCCTTGCCGGTGTCGCCCTCGTCGCCGGCCGCCGGGTCGGCGCCCAAGCTGCCGTCGTCGATGCCCTGGGTGGCGGAGGGGTTGACGCCGACGTTCTCCGAGGGCCGGCCCGCCTCGCCGTCCGAGGTGGCCCCGAGGGTGACGACGGTGCCCAGCACGGCGACGAGCAGGGCACCCGCGCCGGCCGCCACCAGGTTGCGCCGCGCCAGGTTCTTCAGACCGCCGCCCTGCTCGGGCGTCGAGGCGGCCGGAGGCGTGGACGCGGAACGGTTGATGATCAGCGCGGTGTCGGCGGGAGGCTTCAGCTCCGGGAAGGCCGTCGGCACCCCGCGGGGCGGCGAGGCCGACTCCTCGGCGTGCGCCTCGGGCACCTCCTCCCCCGCGGTCGGCGCGAGCGCCAGCGGCGTGCCGGAGCGGTCGGCGACCAGGGCGAGGGCCCGGCGTCCGGCGACCGTGCCGCGCTTGTCGGAGAGCGCTCCGCGCAGCCCGATGGACGCCTCCAGTTCGGCGCGCGACCGGTCGAGCTGCCCGCAGCACAGGGCGAGGATGCCGAGCTCGTGGTGGAAGTAGGCCTGTTCGGTCACGTCCCCGGCGAGCCGTGCGGCCTCGGCACCCGCCCGCAGCGCGCGCTCCCAGGCGCTCCAGTGCAGGCCCGCGGCGAACGCGGGCGCGGCGGTGCGGGCCAGCTGCACGGCGACGGGCTGCTCGCCGTCACCGGTGGCGGTGGTGAGCGGGACGACGACGGTGAGCGCGGCGAGCACCGCGTCCGCCTCGGCGCAGACCCGCTCGGCGGTGACCGAGGGGTGCCCGGCCCACCAGGCGTAGTGCTGGGCGGCCGTGCGGGCCTGGGCGTCCAGGCCCTCGGCGTATCCGGCGGCCTCGAGCTGCGTCAGCACCCCGGCGGCCAGCCGGTAGTGGGAGCCGACGGGGGTGACCAGTCCGCAGGCGGCCAGTTCGCCGAGCGCGGCGTCCGCGTGGGTGTCGCCCACCAGGGCGGGCAGATGCGCCTGGTGCGGCACCTCGCCGCCGAGCGCCACCGCGAACCGCAGGGTGGCGCGGGCGGAGGCGCTGAGCCGGGAGGCGAGCAGCGGCGCGGGCGCGGCCGCGTCGCCCAGCGGGGGCAGCGGGACCTCGGCGCCGTCGACGGGCTCGTAGGGCAGGTCGTCGGGGCGGGCGTCGGCGAAGACGCCGAACTCGTCGACCGCGCCGGCCCCGGCGCGCAGCCGGTCGCGCTGCCGCAGCAGGGCGCCGGCCTGGACGAAGCGCAGCGGCAGCCCCTCGGACTCGAACCACAGGTCGCCGGCCCAGTTGGCCTCGTCCTCGGTGAGCCGGCGCCCCACGGCGTGCTCCAGCAGGTCGAGGCCGGCGGCGCGGTCGAGGCCCTCCAGGGCGACCTCCTCCACGGCGGCGTCGGCGGAGGGCGCGGGCACGTCCGGGGTGGCGGCGAACAGGAAGGCGCACTCCGGGGTCGCGTCCAGCAGCTCGTCGAGGCTCTCCCCGCCGAACTCCAGGTCGTCCAGGACGACGACGGCGCCGATCTCGCGGATGTGCTCGATCAGCTCCGCCCGCTCCGGGCGGTACAGCGGGGCGTTGTGGACGGCGTAGAAGAGGTCGTAAAGCAGGTCGTCGGGGGTGCGCCGGTGGCCGCTGAGGCGGACGACGCCGTCGGGGGCGAGGTCCGCGCAGTCCTCGGCGACGGTGTCGAGGAGCCGGGTGCGGCCGGAGCCGCCGGGGCCGGTGAGGCGCACCGAGCGGCCGCGGGCGAGCAGCCGGACCAGCTGTTCGCGGGTCTCCTGACGGGCCAGCAGCGGCAGCGTGGGCTGCGCGGGTCCGGGCGGGACGGGCGGGCGGGCCGCGCGTTCCACCTCGGCGCGCTCGGCCGCGTCGAGCTTCACGGGCCGGGCGGGCCGTTCGACCGGCGGGCAGGGTTCCATCTCGCTGCCGTCGACGGGGTTGACGGTGAGCAGGAAGTCGCCGGAGACCAGCTGCACCGTGCGGGCGAGTGCGGGCGCGTGCGGTGAGAAGTCGGATGTGAGGGAGTCCCGGGGCGGACGCTGGCGCGGTGCGTCACCGTCACCGTGCCGGCCGTACTCCTCGGGTCCCGGAATGTTCGGGTCCATAGGTACCTAGCCCCCCAAAAGCGTCGTGTGCCCGAGTCCCACGGACAGGACCCAAAGCCCCTCCCGGCCTTGCTGTGCACACCGCGCTGTCGCTTCTGGTCCGGGCCCGCTCGAGGGTTGCAAGGCAGCGGGCAGCCGAACCCTAAACCTTTGCTCAGTATCTACGACAGTCCGGGGTACCGCGCCGCCCGAGACGTCACAGTCTCGTGAGGATTGTGCGGACCGCCCGCGCCGGACCGACCCGTGACGGTCTGATCGCCGTGAACCGGTCGCCGTAAACCGATCGCGGCGGACCGATCGCCGCGGATCTGTCGCCGTGGACCGATCGCCGCGGATCTGTCGCCGTGGACCGATCGCGGCGGATCCGTCGCAGCGGACCGTCGGCCGGACGGCTCACCGAGCGGGACCTCACACCCGGGGCAGGCTGTCCACCCCGATGCCCCCCTCGATCGCCAGGATCCGGTGCAGCCGGGTGGCCACCAGCAGGCGCTGCATCTGCGGCGGCACACCGCGCAGCACCAGGCGCCGGCCGCAGCGGCCGGCCCGCCGGTGGGCCCCCATGATCACCCCGAGTCCGGTGGCGTCCCAGGAGTCCAGTTCGGACAGATCCAGCACCAGGTCGCCGACTCCGTCGTCGACGGCCGAGTGCAGGACCGTGCGGGCGTCCGCCGCGCTGCGGACGTCGAGGCGGCCCCCGACGACCAGCTCGGCGTGGTCGCCCCTGATGTGCATATGCGCTCCCCGTGGCCTGCGTTCTCGTGCTCCGAGTGATTCGTCGTTGATCGTTGTTCGTTTTTGTACAGCCGGTGATGCAAGGTCTGACTGCGTGAGGGCCGCCGAGGTTGCTGGCTGTGAGCGAACCGATACCGAATTCACCCCGGCGTGTGATGCCACGCCGGGGTGGGGCGGTGTCAGTGCTTGTAGAAGCCCTGCCCGCTCTTGCGGCCGATGTCACCGGCATCAACCATCCGGCGCATCAGCTCGGGGGCGGCGAACTTCTCGTCCTGGGACTCGGTGTAGATGTTGCTGGTCGCGTGCAGCAGGATGTCCACGCCGGTCAGGTCGGCGGTGGCCAGCGGGCCCATGGCGTGGCCGAAGCCCAGCTTGCAGGCGAGGTCGATGTCCTCGGCGCTGGCGACGCCCGACTCGTAGAGCTTCGCGGCCTCGACGACGAGGGCGCAGATGAGGCGGGTGGTGACGAAACCGGCGACGTCACGGTTGACGACGATGCAGGTCTTGCCGACGGACTCGGCGAACTCCCGCGCCCTGGCCAGCGTTTCGTCGCTGGTCTTGTAGCCGCGGACCAGCTCGCACAGCTGCATCATCGGCACCGGCGAGAAGAAGTGCGTGCCGACGACGCGCTCCGGGTGCTCCGTCGCGGCCGCGATCTTGGTGATCGGGATGGCGGAGGTGTTGGAGGCGAGCACCGTGTCCTCGCGGACCAGCTTGTCGAGGGTGCGGAAGATCTCGTGCTTGACCTCGAGCTTCTCGAACACGGCCTCGACCACGACATCGGCGTCCGCGCAGGCGTCCAGGTCGGTCGTGGGGGTGATCCGGGCGAGGGCGGCCTCGGCGTCCTGCGCCTGCAACTTGCCCTTGCTCACGAACTTGTCGTACGACGCCTTGATGCCGTCGGTGCCCCGCGTGAGCGCCTCGTCGGTGACGTCGCGCAGAACGACGTCCCAGCCCGCCTGAGCGGAGACCTGGGCGATGCCGGATCCCATGAGACCGGCTCCGATGACGGCGAGCTTGCGTGCCACTGTGCGACTCCCCTGATACGCGCTGTCGTTGTTCTCTCGGGCGGACACTAGCGCCCGCGAGTCGCCATGTGGCGGGTTAGTAACGCGCGTCACGTCTCACATGACGGACATCACACCGCCCCGGCCCGGTGGGCGCCCCGGACGGCGTACGGAGTGTTCCGGACAGCCGGGCACAACTAGGCTGGCCGCATGGTCAATCTGACGCGTATCTACACCCGCACCGGCGACAAGGGCACCACCGCGCTCGGTGACATGAGCCGGGTCGCCAAGACCGATCTGCGGATCGCCGCGTACGCCGACGCCAACGAGGCGAACGCGGTGATCGGCACGGCGATCGCGCTGGGCGGGCTGGAGGACGAGGTGGTGCAGGTCCTCACCCGCGTCCAGAACGACCTGTTCGACGTGGGCGCGGACCTGTCCACCCCGGTCGTGGAGAACCCGGAGTACCCGCCGCTCAGGGTGGAGCAGTTCTACATCGACCGGCTGGAGGCGGACTGCGACCGCTTCAACGAGCGGCTGGAGAAGCTGCGCTCCTTCATCCTGCCCGGCGGCACCCCGGGCGCGGCCCTGCTGCACCAGGCCTGCACGGTGGTCCGGCGGGCCGAGCGCTCCACCTGGGCGGCGATGGAGGTGCACGGCGAGACCATGAACCCGCTCACCGCCACCTACCTCAACCGTCTCTCCGACCTGCTGTTCATCCTGGCCCGCATCGCCAACAAGGAGACCGGCGACGTGCTGTGGGTGCCGGGCGGGGAGCGCTAGGAGCGTTCCTCCTGGCGGGCGGGGCGGGCCGAGCGGTTCAGGCCCCACAGCAGCAGAACTCCGCCGACGCACATCATCACCGTCCCGACCTTGGTGAGCGTGAACACCGGGACCTCGACGTCCTCGGTGGTCAGCCTCAGCACCAGTCCGACGGCGAGGGTGACCGCGCCCTCCGTGATGTCCTTCGCTGCCCGTGTCACCGGTGTGCTCCCTCCCGTTCGGCGTCCTTCCGAGTGCTCGTGCTCGCGGTGACCGGATCGGTCTCCGCCGGGGCCTTCCTCGGCCAGACGAAGTACGACAGCGCGACCAGTCCATGGATGCCGGCCGCCCGCCAGGCGCCGAAGCGCCAGTCCTCCAGCGAGGTGACGCGGCTCGGGTCGTCGACGTACCAGATCGCGCCCTGGAGCAGCACCGTCGCGACCACGGCACCGACCAGCGTGCCCAGCCACACCCTGCCCTCGTGCCGCGCCCGGGCCATGCCGTAGCGCGGGGGCCGGACCAGCGGGCGGCCCTGGAGGCGGTGCGCCGCGTGGCCGTCCAGCCACTTCACGGTGCGGTGGCCGTGGCCCACGGTGTAGCCGATGTAGAGCGCGGCCAGCCCGTGCGTCCAGTCCGGTTCGGCGCCGTTCTTCAGGTCGATCGCGGTGACGATCAGCAGGACGACCTCCAGCAGCGGCTCGCACAGCAGCAGCGCCAGGCCGGTGCGCGGCATCTTCAGCAGGTAGCGGCAGGCCAGTCCGGCGGCCAGCAGCACCCAGAAGCCGATCTCGCAGGCGGCGATCAGTGCGACGATCACGGTTCGCTCCTCTCGGTCACCCTTTCAGGCTCCCGCTGACCGCGCCCGGATGCGTCGTCACCTGCGATGAACTCGCGGTACATCGAAAGATGCAGTCCGGTACCGTCCCGGGGCATCAGGCGCCGGGTGCGCGCAGCGTGTTGGATGGTGCCCATGGCCGCCGTACGTCTCCCCCGCCCGCACCGCTTCGACGTCTGGGCCGCGCTCGGCGGGCTGCTGGGCGGGCTGGTGCTGTGGGGTTTCGGGCTGGGCCTCAGGCAGAGCGACGACCCGATGGTGCAGCTCGCGGGCCGCGGGCCGATCCTCGTCCCGCTGGTCGTGATGGCCGGATGCGAGCTGCTGCGCCGCAGCGCTCCGCGTGCCGGTCTGGGCATCGGCACCCTGGCGCTGACCGCCGACCTGCTCACCCAGGGCAGCATCGCCACGGTGGTGATGTACACCGACCTGATGTACGCGGCCGTGCTCTACGGCCCGGCCTCCACCGCCCGCCGCCTGCCCTGGGTCACCGGGCTGCTGTCCCTCACCGGGGTTCTGGTGCCGTACGCGGTGTGGCGGGAACCCGAGGCCCTGCTCATCGGTGTCGTGACGGCCGGAGTCGCCTTCGCCCCCGCCTCCACCGGCCTCATCGTGCGCAACCACCGCGAGGCGGCGGACGCGGCGCTGCTGCGCGCCGAACAGACCGCGCTGCTGGCCGAGATGGACCGCACCCAGGCGGTGACCGCGGAACGCGCCCGGATGGCCCGGGAGTTGCACGACCTGGTCGCCAACCACCTGTCCGCCATCGCCATCCACTCCACGGCCGCGCTCTCCCTGGAGGACGAGCGGACCTCCCGCGAGGCGCTCTCGGTCATCCGGGAGAACAGCGTCCAGGGTCTGTCCGAGATGCGTCGGCTGATCGGCATCCTGCGCGACGGCGCCCAGGACCGGGAACCGGCGGCCACCCCGACCCTCGACGGCCTCACCGCCCTGGTGGAGGGCGCCCGCGCGAACGGCCTGGACGCCGCGCTCGACGCCGAGCACGAGGCGGTGCCCGCGCCGGTGGAGCTGGCCGCCTACCGGATCGTCCAGGAGTCCCTGACCAATGCCCTCAAGCACGGCGCGCCGGGGCGGGTCACGGTGTGGCTGCGGCAGCAGGACGGCACCCTCGCGCTACGGGTGACCAGCCCGTACGGCGGCCGGGACGCGCCGCGCGCCCCCGGTTCCGGTGCCGGCCTGGTGGGCATGCGGGAGCGGGCGGCGCTGCTGCACGGCACCTTCGACGCGGGTCCCCAGGACGGCCCCGACGGCAAGGTCTGGGTGGTCCGCGCGGAGCTCCCCGTCCACGACATCGACCGAGGAGGCAATGAATGATCCGGGTCCTGGTCGCCGAGGACCAGTCGGCGGTGCGCGCCGGGCTGGTGCTGATCCTGCGCAGCGCCCCCGGCATCGAGGTGGCCGGCGAGGCGGAGGACGGCGTGCGGGCGGTGGAGCTGGCCCGCCGGCTGCGGCCCGATCTGGTGCTGATGGATGTTCAGATGCCGCGTCTGGACGGGGTGTCGGCGACCCGGCAGGTGGTCGGGGAGGGTCTGGCCGATGTGCTGGTGCTGACCACGTTCGATCTCGACGAGTACGTCTTCGGCGCGCTTCGGGCGGGTGCCGCCGGGTTCCTGCTGAAGAACACCGAGGCGAAGGACCTGATCGAGGCGGTGCGGACGGTGGCGCGCGGCGAGGGGATCGTCGCCCCGGCGGTCACCCGCCGGCTGATCGCCGAGTTCGCGGCGCAGCCCGCGGCGCGGGAGCCGTCGGTCGATCCGGCGCTGCTTCAGTCGCTGACGCGCCGTGAGCGGGAGGTGCTGTCCTGCCTGGGCGAGGGCCTGTCCAACGCGGATGTGGCCGAGCGTCTGGACATGGCGGAGGCGACGGTGAAGACGCACGTCAGCCGTCTGCTGAACAAGCTGGGGCTGCGCAGCCGGGTGCAAGCGGCGGTACTGGCGCAGGAGTTGGGGATCTGAAGCGGACCGTGAGCGTAGTGGTCCAGACCTATTGACCGCTGGTCCAGACCTTTCTATTCTCGCGGCACTGCGGGCGTGAAGGCTCAGTCATGCCCCCACCACACTCCCCATAAAGGAGGCGCACGATGCGCTTCAGACGAAGAGTCGCAGCGGCGATCGCGACGCTGGCCCTTCCCCTCTCCGGTCTCGTGGCACTCGCGAGCCCCGCTCAGGCCGCGGCCTCCGCCACCGCCACCTACGTCAAGACCCAGGACTGGGGCACCGGCTTCGAAGGCAAGTGGACGGTGAAGAACACCGGCACCACGACCATCAACTCCTGGACCGTCGAGTGGGACTTCCCCTCCGGCACCAAGGTCACCTCCGCCTGGGACGCCACCGTCACCAACTCCGGCAACCACTGGACCGCGAAGAACGTCGGCTGGAACGGCACCCTCGCCCCCGGGGCGTCCGTCAGCTTCGGCTTCAACGGCACCGGCTCCGGCTCCCCCGGCAACTGCACGCTCAACGGCGGCAGCTGCGACGGCGGTTCGGCACCCGGCGACGAGGCCCCCTCCGCGCCCGGCACCCCCACCGCCTCGGACATCACCGACAGCTCGGTGAAGCTCTCCTGGACGCCGGCCACCGACGACAAGGGCATCAAGAACTACGACGTCCTGCGCGACGGCGCCAAGGTCGCGACGGTGACCACCACCTCGTACACCGACACCGGGCTCAGCAAGGGCACCGACTACTCCTACTCGGTGCAGGCCCGGGACACCTCCGACCAGACCGGCCCGGTCAGCGGCTCGGTACGGGTGCGCACCACCGGTCAGACCGAGGAGCCCCCGCCGCCCGGCGACAAGGTCAAGCTCGGCTACTTCGTCGAGTGGGGCGTCTACGGCCGCAACTACCACGTCAAGAACCTGGTGACCTCCGGCTCCGCGTCGAAGATCACCCACATCAACTACGCCTTCGGCAACGTCAAGAACGGTCAGTGCACCGTCGACGACACCTTCGCCGCCTACGATAAGGCCTACACCGCCGACCAGTCGGTCAGCGGCAAGGCCGACACCTGGGACCAGCCGCTGCGCGGCAACTTCAACCAGCTGCGCCAGCTGAAGGCCAAGTACCCGCACATCAAGGTGCTGTACTCCTTCGGCGGCTGGACCTACTCCGGCGGCTTCGGCCAGGCCGCGCAGAACCCGGCCGCGTTCGCCAAGTCCTGCAAGGCCGTCGTGGAGGACCCGCGCTGGGCCGACGTCTTCGACGGCATCGACATCGACTGGGAGTATCCGAACGCCTGCGGTCTGACCTGTGACAGCAGCGGACCGGCCGCCTTCAAGAACCTCATGCAGGCACTGCGTGCCGAGTTCGGCAAGGACTACCTGGTCACCGCCGCGATCACGGCCGACGCCTCCGCCGGCGGCAAGATCGACGCCGCCGACTACGGCGGTGCGGCGCAGTACCTCGACTGGTACAACGTGATGACGTACGACTACTTCGGCGCCTGGGACCGGACCGGCCCGACCGCCCCCCACTCGCCGCTGACCTCGTACAACGGCATCCCGAAGGAGGGCTTCAACTCCGCCGCCGCCATCGCCGGGCTCAAGGGCAAGGGCGTCCCGTCGGACAAGCTGCTGCTCGGCATCGGCTTCTACGGCCGCGGCTGGACCGGCGTCACCCAGTCCGCACCCGGCGGCACCGCCACCGGCCCGGCGACCGGCACCTACGAGGCGGGCATCGAGGACTACAAGGTCCTCAAGAACAGCTGCCCCGCCACCGGCACGGTCGGCGGCACGGCCTACGCCCACTGCGGCAGCAACTGGTGGTCCTACGACACCCCGTCCACCATCAACGGCAAGATGTCCTGGGCCAAGAACCAGGGCTTGGGCGGGGCGTTCTTCTGGGAGTTCAGCGGAGACAGCGCGAACGGAGAGCTGGTGAGCGCCATCGACAGCGGACTGAGGTAGATCCCAAAGGGCTATAGGCCCTAAGCAACGTTGACGCGCTGGCCGGGCGGGGCTGCTTCCAGCCACGCGAGGAATCCGGTCAGCGCGTCTTCGCTCATCGCCAGTTCGAGCCGGGTGCCGCGATGCAGACAGGCGAGGATCACCGCGTCCGACAGCAGCGCCAGCTCCTCCTCGCCCTCCGGGAGCCGGCGGCCGGCCACCTCGATCGCGGAGCGCTCCAGGATGCGGCGCGGGCGGGGGGCGTAGGAGAAGACCCGGAACCACTCGATCCGGTCGCCGTTGTAGCGAGCCACCCCATAGGCCCAGCCCTTGCCGGTGCCGTCGCCCGCCTCGGGGGCGTTCCAGCGCAGGCTGCAGTCGAAGGTGCCGCCCGAACGCTGGATGAGCCGGCGGCGCAGCCCGAAGACGAAGAGGCCCACCACCACGAGGGCCACGACGATTCCGCACACAGTCAGAGCGAGGATCATCGACACCGACCTCCTCGTCTGCCTAGGTTACGGAACGTAAAAATCATCCATATCTGCCTCAGCCGCGGCCGGCTCCGGATCACTCCGGTGCCGACCGCGGCTGAGTTACGTCATGACACCTCGCGGTGTCAGCGCGCCGCCGAAGCCGCGCGCAGTCGGGCGGCCGCGCGGCGCTCGGCCTCCGCGTCGTCCTCCGCCTTCGCACGGGCCAGCTCCTGCTCCGCGCGCTGGACGTCGATCTCTTCCGCCAGCTCGGCGATCTCGGCCAGCAGCGACAGCTTGTTGTCCGCGAACGAGATGAAACCGCCGTGCACCGCGGCGACGACCGTCCCACCGTCACTCGTACGGATGGTCACCGGGCCCGGCTCCAGCACACCGAGCAGCGGCTGGTGACCGGGCATGACGCCGATGTCGCCGGACGTGGTGCGCGCGACGACCAGGGTGGCCTCGCCGGACCAGACCTCTCGGTCGGCCGCGACCAGCGCGACGTGCAGCTCAGCAGCCAAGGTGGCTCCTCGGGTCACCACCCGGCGGGACTGCCGGGTGTTGGTTACAAGTCTAAGGGGCGTGACCGAGGGGGCGGGACGCGCCCGCCCCCTCGGGTGTGAACCTCACAGGTTCACGGTGAGCTCGGTGCTCAGGAGACGCCCAGCTCCTTCGCGTTCTTCTTCAGGTCCTCGATGCCACCGCACATGAAGAACGCCTGCTCCGGGAAGTGGTCGTACTCACCGTCACAGATCGCGTTGAACGCGGCGATCGACTCGTCCAGCGGCACGTCCGAACCGTCCACGCCGGTGAACTGCTTGGCGACGTGGGTGTTCTGGGACAGGAAGCGCTCCACGCGACGGGCACGGTGGACGACGAGCTTGTCCTCCTCGCCCAGCTCGTCGATACCGAGGATCGCGATGATGTCCTGGAGGTCCTTGTACTTCTGCAGGATGTTCTTGACGCGCATGGCGCAGTCGTAGTGCTCCTGCGAGATGTAGCGCGGGTCCAGGATCCGGGACGTGGAGTCCAGCGGGTCCACGGCCGGGTAGATGCCCTTCTCGGAGATCGGACGGGAGAGAACCGTCGTCGCGTCGAGGTGGGCGAAGGTGGTGGCCGGGGCCGGGTCGGTCAGGTCGTCCGCGGGGACGTAGATCGCCTGCATCGAGGTGATCGAGTGACCGCGGGTCGAGGTGATGCGCTCCTGCAGAGCACCCATCTCGTCGGCCAGGTTCGGCTGGTAGCCCACCGCGGAGGGCATGCGGCCGAGCAGGGTCGACACCTCGGAACCGGCCTGGGTGAAGCGGAAGATGTTGTCGATGAAGAACAGCACGTCCTGCTTCTGCACATCGCGGAAGTACTCCGCCATGGTCAGACCGGCCAGGGCCACGCGCAGACGGGTGCCCGGCGGCTCGTCCATCTGACCGAAGACCAGCGCGGTCTTGTCGATGACGCCGGACTCGGTCATCTCCTGGATGAGGTCGTTGCCCTCACGGGTGCGCTCACCGACACCGGCGAACACGGACACACCGTCGTGGTTGTTGGCGACGCGGTAGATCATCTCCTGGATGAGCACCGTCTTGCCGACGCCGGCGCCGCCGAACAGACCGATCTTGCCGCCCTTGACGTACGGGGTCAGCAGGTCGATGACCTTGACGCCGGTCTCGAACATCTCGGTCTTCGACTCGAGCTCGTCGAAGTTCGGCGCCTTGCGGTGGATCGGCCAGCGCTCGCCGTCGTAGTCGGCGTCGGTGTTCAGCACCTCACCGAGGGTGTTGAACACCTTGCCCTTGGTGAAGTCGCCGACCGGCACGGTGATCGGGGCGCCGGTGTCGACCACCGGGGCCTGGCGGACCAGACCGTCGGTGGGCTGCATGGAGATGGCGCGGACCAGGCCGTCACCCAGGTGCTGGGCGACCTCCAGGGTCAGCGTCTTCTTCTCGCCGGCCTTGGCCGGGTCGGACACCTCGACGTGGAGGGCCTGGTAGATGTCCGGCATCGCGTCGACGGGGAACTCCACGTCGACGACCGGGCCGATGACCCGGGCGACGCGGCCCGTAGCCGTCGCGGTCTCAACAGTGGTGGTCATTTATCGGTCACTCCCCGCGGTCGCGTCGGCCAGGGCACTGGCGCCACCGACGATCTCGCTGATTTCCTGGGTGATTTCGGCCTGGCGGGCCTGGTTGGCAAGCCGGGTGAGAGTCTCGATGAGCTCGCCCGCGTTGTCGGTGGCCGACTTCATCGCGCGCCGCGTGGCGGCGTGCTTCGAAGCGGCCGACTGGAGCAGTGCGTTGTACACACGGCTCTCCACATAGCGCGGCAGCAGGGCGTCGAGGACGTCCTCCGCCGAGGGCTCGAAGTCGTACAGCGGCAGGATCTCGCCCTTCGGAGCGGCCTCCGCGGCGGCCTCGTCGAGGCGCAGCGGAAGCATCCGGGAGTCGACCGCCGTCTGCGTCATCATCGAGACGAACTCGGTGTAGACGATGTGGAGTTCGTCCACGCCGCCGTCCGCCGTGCTCTTCTCGATGGCCTCGATCAGCGGAGCCGCGACCTTCTTGGCGTCCGCGTACGAGGGGTCGTCGGTGAAGCCCGTGAACGACTCCGCGATCTGGCGCTCACGGAAGTTGTAGTGGGCGACACCGCGCCGGCCGACGATGTACGTGTCGACCTGCTTGCCCTCGCGCTCCAGGCGCTCGGTCAGCTGCTCCGCCGCCTTGATGGCGTTGGCGTTGAAGGCGCCGGCCAGGCCGCGGTCGCTCGTGAGGAGCAGGACCGCGGCACGGGTCGGGTTCTCCGCCTCCGTGGTCAGCGGGTGCTTGGTGTTCGAACCGGTACCGACCGCCGTGACCGCGCGGGTGAGCTCCCGCGCGTACGGCGTGGAGGCCGCCACCTTGCGCTGCGCCTTGACGACGCGCGAGGCGGCGATCATCTCCATCGCCTTCGTGATCTTCTTGGTCGCGGTGACGGATCGGATGCGACGCTTGTAGACCCGGAGCTGGGCTCCCATGAGTCAGGTCCCTTCCTTACGTCACTTGGAGGCGCTGGTCGCCTTCGGGGCGGCGGGAGCGTCCTCACCGAGCAGCTTGCCGTCGCTCGTCTCGAACTGCTTCTTGAACTCGGCGATGGCGTCGGCAACGGCCTGCAGGGTGTCGTCCGACATCTTGCCGCCCTCCTTGATGGAGGTCATCAGGCCCTGCTCCTTGCGGTGCAGGTACTCCAGCATCTCCTTCTCGAAGCGCCGGATGTCGGCGACCGGCACGTCGTCCATCTTGCCGGTGGTGCCGGCCCAGACGGAGACGACCTGGTCCTCGGTGGCCATCGGCTGGTACTGGTCCTGCTTGAGCAGCTCGACCATGCGCTGACCGCGCTCCAGCTGGGCCTTGGAGGCCGCGTCCAGGTCGGAACCGAAGGCGGCGAAGGCCTCCAGCTCACGGAACTGGGCGAGGTCCACACGCAGACGGCCGGAGACCTGCTTCATCGCCTTGTGCTGGGCGGAACCACCGACTCGGGAGACGGAGATACCGACGTTCAGCGCGGGACGCTGACCGGCGTTGAACAGGTCCGACTCCAGGAAGCACTGGCCGTCGGTGATGGAGATGACGTTGGTCGGGATGAACGCCGAGACGTCGTTGGCCTTGGTCTCGACGATCGGCAGACCGGTCATCGAGCCGGCACCCATGTCGTCGGAGAGCTTGGCGCAGCGCTCCAGCAGGCGGGAGTGCAGGTAGAAGACGTCGCCCGGGTAGGCCTCGCGGCCCGGCGGACGGCGCAGCAGCAGCGACACGGCACGGTAGGCGTCGGCCTGCTTCGACAGGTCGTCGAAGACGATCAGGACGTGCTTGCCCTGGTACATCCAGTGCTGGCCGATGGCGGAACCGGTGTAGGGCGCCAGGTACTTGAAGCCGGCCGGGTCGGACGCCGGGGCGGCGACGATGGTCGTGTACTCCAGGGCGCCGTTCTCCTCCAGCGCGCGGCGGACCGACGCGATGGTGGAGCCCTTCTGGCCGATGGCGACGTAGATGCAGCGGACCTGCTTCTTCGGGTCGCCGGAGCGCCAGTTGTCGCGCTGGTTGATGATCGTGTCGACGGCCAGCGCGGTCTTGCCGGTCTGGCGGTCACCGATGATCAGCTGGCGCTGACCACGGCCGATCGGGGTCATGGCGTCGACGGCCTTGTAGCCGGTCTCCATCGGCTCGTGCACCGACTTGCGCTGCATGACCGTGGGGGCCTGCAGCTCGAGGGCGCGGCGGCCCTCGGTCTCGACCTCGCCGAGGCCGTCGATCGGGTTGCCGAGCGGGTCGACCACTCGGCCGAGGTAGCCCTCGCCGACCGGGACGGACAGAACCTCGCCGGTACGGGTGACCGACTGGCCCTCCTCGATGCCGCTGAACTCACCGAGGACGATCGCACCGATCTCGCGCTCCTCGAGGTTGAGGGCGAGGCCGAGGGTGCCGTCCTCGAACTTCAGCAGCTCGTTGGCCATGGCCGAGGGCAGGCCCTCGACCTTCGCGATGCCGTCGCCGGCCAGGGTGACCGTACCGACCTCCTCGCGCGAGGCCGCGTCCGGCTTGTACGACTGGACGAAGTTCTCCAGCGCGTCCCGGATCTCCTCCGGCCGGATCGTGAGCTCCGCCATCTGAGTTCCCTGCTCTCCTTGTTGGGCCCGAAGTTTCACTTTGGGGGGATGGGGACTCCCCCCAACAGGAGGTGAATCCTCTGCACGGCCCAACCAGGGCCGTAGGTACGTACTGCGTTCGTTGCTATGAAATTGCTGCTAGCCGGCCAGCCGGCGGCTCGCGTCTTCCAGCCGGTCCGCGATGGAGCCGTTGATGACCTCGTCGCCGATCTGCACCCGGATCCCGCCGATGACCGAGGGGTCCACGTCGAGGTTGAGGTGCATCTGGCGGCCGTAGAGCTTCGCCAGGGCGGCGCCCAGGCGCTGCTTCTGCGTCTCGCTCAGCGGCACCGCGGAGGTGACCACGGCCACCATGCGGTTGCGGCGGTCGGCGGCGAGCTTGGACAGGGACTCCAGTCCCGACTCCAGGCTACGTCCCCGCGGGGCGGTCACGAGACGCGTCACCAGACGCACGGTGACCTCGTTCGCCCTGCCCCCGAGCAGGCTGTGCACCAGCTCGGTCTTGGCGGACGCGGTGGCCTTGCGGTCGGTCAGCGCGGCGCGCAGCTCGGTGCTGCCGGAGACGATCCGGCCGAACCGGAACAGCTCGTCCTCGACGCTGTCGAGCGTGCCCGCCCGCTGGGCGGCGGCGAGGTCGGCGAGATCGGCCAGCTGCTCCAGTGCGTCCACCAGGTCGCGGGACTGCGACCAGCGGGAACGCACCATGCCGGCCACCAGGTCCACGGCCTCGCCGCTGACCTGCGAGCCGAGCAGGCGCTGGGCCAGCTCCGCCTTGGCCTCTCCGTCCTGCGCCGGGTCGGTGAGGACCCGACGCAGCGACACCTCGCGGTCGAGCAGCGCGGTGACGGCGGCCAGCTCGTCGGCGAGCTTCGCAGCGTCGACGGTCGTGCTGTCCGTCAGCGCGTCGAGACGCTCACGGGCGGCTGCCAGGGCCTCGCGGCTCGCTCCGTTCATCGTGCGGCCTCAGCCTTCTGGTCGAGTTCGTCCAGGAAGCGGTCGATCACGCGGCTCTGCCGGGCGTGGTCCTCGAGGGACTCGCCGACGAGCTTGCCGGCCAGTTCGGTGGCGAGCTTGCCGACGTCCTGACGCAGCGCGGACGCGGCGGCCTTGCGGTCGGCCTCGATCTGGGCGTGACCGGCGGCGATGATCTCCTCGCGCTGCCGCTGGCCCTCCGCACGCATCTCGGCGATGAGCGCGGCACCCTGCTCCTGCGCCTCCTGGCGCAGACGCGCGGCCTCGTGCCGGGCCTCGGCGAGCTGTGCCTTGTACTGCTCAAGGACGCTCTGGGCCTCGACCTTCATGGCCTCGGCCTCTTCGATACCGCCTTCGATCGCCGCCCGGCGCTCCTCCAGAACCTTGTTGATGTTCGGGAGCAGCTTCTTCCAGAAGAAGAAGAACACGATGGCGAAGGCGATGGTGCCGACGAGCAGCTCGGGGCCCGGAGGAATGAGCGGGTTCTGCTTCTCCTCGGCCGCCAGCTGTACCAGGTTGGCGATCACATCAGTGCCTTTCGTCGAAAGGTTTGGCTCGTCGGCGTTCGTCAGTTGTAGACGAACGGCATGACGATGCCGATGAGGGCGAGCGCCTCACAGAAGGCGAAGCCGAGGATCTGGTTGGCACGGATCAGGCCGGCGGCCTCGGGCTGGCGGGCGAGCGCCTGGGTGCCGTTACCGAAGATGATGCCGACGCCGACACCCGGGCCGATGGCGGCGAGGCCGTAGCCGACGGAACCGATGTTGCCTTCGAGGGCGGCGAGGGTCTCCATGGCAGCCATGCTGATTCTTCCTTCTCTTTCTCGGACCGGCGGGGGTTGGCCACCGGACGTTCTTGGGGGCTTGTGGTGCGGGAGGGCTCAGTGGTGCTCGGCGAGCGCGCCCTGGATGTACGAGCAGGCCAGCAGCACGAAGACGTACGCCTGAACGGCCTGAACGAAAAGTTCGAACATGATCATGACCACGGTCATGACGAAGGAGACGCCGGCCGCCGGGATCATCCAGCTGTTCAGCAGGTACCAGGAGGCGACCGTGAACATCACCAGCATGAGGTGGCCGGCGAACATGTTGGCGAACAGTCGCACGGCGTGGGTGAACGGCCGGACCAGGAGGTTCGAGAAGAACTCGATGACCATGACCAGCGGCAGCACCGCGCCCAGCGACTTGTCGTAGCCGGTCACGTTCTTGAAGAAGCCGACGAAGCCGTGCCGCTTGAAGGTCAGCCCCACCCAGACCAGCCAGACGATCGCCGCGAGCACCATCGGGTAGGCGATGATCGACGACACCGGGAACTGGGCCAGCGGGATCACGGACCAGATGTTCATGACCCAGATGAAGAAGAACAGCGAGACCATGAAGGGGACGTACTTCTCGCCCTCCTTCTTGCCGAGCGTCTCGTAGACGATGCCGCGTCGGACGAAGTCGTATCCGGCCTCACCGATCATCTGCAGCTTGCCCGGCACCACCTTCGCCTTGCCGAACGCCGCGTAGAAGAAGCTCACGACGACGAGGCTGGTGATGAGGGCGAGCAGCATCACCTTGTTGAACTCGATCCCACCGACAGTGGCGATCGGCTTGAAGAGGAACGAGTGCAGGCCCGGAGCCGGAAAGCCACACCCGTTGTCGGACATGATCCGACAGCTCCAGTCAAAGGCGAGCTGGGTCTGGTCAGCACTCACCGCGGGCTCCTTCGGCGTGACGCATAGGTACGGCAACCTCGTTGTGTCGGCGCGGCGTGCAGCCGCGGATCGGCACCGGACAGGTGTTACGGATGTGGGGGCGGCTGGGGGGCAACAAGCCTCGCGATGTAGCAGGCGTCAGCTCGGATGCCCGCGCCCGCGATGCCGCAGTTGGCACCGGACGATAGCAGGATCTCTCACGCGTCTTTATCCCGGCCCTACCTCTCACGACGAGTGCCCCGGCTTGTCGGGCTTCCCGCCCGTCGTCGACTCGGGCTCGACGTAGAGGATCTTGGCTTTCATATGGGCGCGCGTCTGTGCGGCGATCCACACCAGAGTGCCGCCGACCAGCGTGAACGCAAAGGCCTTGGCGTTGAACAGCGTGGTGTCCTTGAACGCCGAAAGGAAGATGAAGAGCAGCAGGATCTGCGCCGCGTAGAGCATCAGGCCCATCATCTGGAACAGGTGCGGAAGCGTTCTGGCGGTGCGCTGCAGGACGTAGAGGCCGATTCCCATGAAGAGGATGACCACCACGGTCGCGACGAGCGCTCCGATCGCCCCCTTGCCTCCGGCCACCACCGTGCTGACAACGACGCCGACAGCGCCGGCGGCGGCCGTGGGCACGGCGGCCTGGGCCAGATTCCGGACGTCGTTGGACAGCATGGCGGCAACTCCGCTTTTCACAGGGGGCAGGGGTGTCGTCATGGACGAGCGTAAACCCCTGGGCCGAGTGTGAAGTTCTCACACCATCGGACCGTCGCACTACGGCCCTTCGGCTCTCCGCGGGGTTCTCGTGAACGGTATCACAAACTATTTGATGCAGTCTTTACCCGAAAGGTGTGCCCACTCTCACACATGAGGATGAACACGCGCGCGTGAGCGAGAAGCGGGGCGAGTTGTCTGATATGGGGGGATTCGCACCCCCAAAGCGGACCCATCACACCCCCACGAGTTGGCAATGCTCTAGGCGGATTCTTACCTTGACCGAGATCCGCCCCATGTGACGGTGCCTCACCCCTGGTCGGGCGTGATCGGCGCCCCTAGCGCGAGCTGCTCGCCCTGCGGCGGTCGGCCAAGCGTGCGCGGGGTCCGACGGCGGTGGCGCCGTTGACGCCGGAGACGCCGGCGGCGACCGGTGTGCGGGTGCCCGGCTGCTCCGCCGCATCGGCCGGCCCGGCCTCCGCCGCGGCAGGTGCCTGCCGGGAGGCGCGGGCGGCGCTGCGGCGGGCCCGGCGGTAGCGGGGCGGGACGAAGGCCTCCATCCAGCGCGGGATGCGCGGGGTGAAGCGGGGCAGCAGGAGCAGAACCAGCCCGATCGCGCTGAGGAACACCACCCCCAGGACGATCCACATGGACGCCGAGTTGACCGAATAGGCCAGCGCGCCGAAGGCGATCAGCGCCGACCAGAAGTACATGATCAGCACCGCCCGGCTGTGCGAGTGGCCGATCTCCAGCAGCCGGTGGTGCAGATGGCCCCGGTCCGCCGCGAACGGCGACTGGCCGCGCCAGGTGCGCCGCACGATCGCCAGGATCAGGTCCGCCATGGGCAGGGCGATGATCGTCAGCGGCATGATCAGCGGGATGAAGACGGGCACCATGGCGTGGGTCGCCTCACGCGTGCCGCCCAGGTCGACGTTGAGCGCCTCGACGTCCAGCTGACCGGTGACCGACACCGCGCTCGCCGCCAGGACGAGGCCGATCAGCATCGAGCCGGAGTCCCCCATGAAGATCCGGGCCGGGTGCAGATTGTGCGGCAGGAAGCCGAGGCACATGCCGATCAGCAGCGCGGAGAACAGGGTGGCGGGGGCGGCGGCCTCGGCGCCGTAGCCGTACCAGATCCGGTAGCTGTAGAGGAAGAACGCGGTGGCCGCGATGCACACCATGCCCGCGGCGAGACCGTCGAGTCCGTCGACGAAGTTCACCGCGTTGATGGTGATGACCACCAGCGCCACCGTGAGCAGATTGCCCTGCCACGGGGTGACGGCGACCGTGCCGACGCCGGGGATGGGCAGCCACAGGATCGTCAGGCCCTGCAGGATCATGACGCCGGCGGCGATCACCTGGGCGCCCAGCTTGATCAGGGCGTCGATCTCGAACTTGTCGTCCAGGACGCCGAGCAGCCAGATCAGCGCCGCCCCCGACAGCAGGGCGCGGGCCTCGTTGGAGTCCTCGAACACCTGGTTCAGGTTCGTCAGGTGACTGGCCACCAGCAGGCCCGCACACAGCCCGAAGAACATCGCGATCCCGCCGAGCCGCGGGGTGGGCTCCCGGTGCACGTCACGCGCGCGGATCTCCGGCATCGCCCCGGCCACGATCGCGAACTTGCGTACCGGGCCGGTCAGCAGGTACGTCACCGCGGCCGTGATGCAGAGCGTCAGGAGGTATTCACGCACGGGCTTTCCTAGGAGTCACTGGTGTGTCAGCACCACACCTTAGCCCTCGCGGCTGTCCACGGGTCCGGCCCGCCCTGAGGCCGGAGACAGACCGTTACATCCCCCGTACAGTCACGTCTGCGCCCCGCCGTACGGTCATGGCGGGAAGGCGACGGCCAGGTCCCGCACCTGCTCCCGCACCCTGGGCGCGCTGGCCTCGTCCCGCAGGGCCCGGCCGATGAACGCCGAGATCCGGATCATCTCCGCCTCCCCCATGCCCTGGGTGGTGACCGCGGCCGTGCCGAGGCGCAGTCCGCGCAGATCGGCGTGAGGCAGGGCACAGCTGTCCATGACCAGTCCTGCCGCCGCCAGCCGCCCGCGGGCGGTGCGGCCGTCGACGCCGAGCGGGGCCGGGTCGGCGGTGATCAGGTGGGTGTCCGTGCCGCCGGTGGTGACGACCAAGCCCTCGGCGGCCAGTGCGGCGGCCAGCGCCTTGGCGTTGGCGACCACCTGGTGTGTGTACGCGGCGAAGGCCGGGGTCGCCGCCTCGCCGAAGGCCACGGCCTTGGCGGCGATGGTGTGCATCTGGGCGCCGCCCTGGGTGAAGGGGAACACGGCCCGGTCGACCCGCTCGGCCAGCTCGCCGCCGCACAGGATCATGCCGCCGCGCGGGCCTCGGAGCACCTTGTGCGTGGTCGCGCACACGATGTCCGCGTACGGCACGGGGCTGGGCGCCGCTCCCCCGGCGACCAGCCCGATGGGGTGCGCGGCGTCGGCGATGAGATAGGCGCCCACCTCGTCGGCCACCTCGCGGAAGAAGGCGTAGTCGATGTGCCGGGGGTAGGAGATGGAGCCGCAGACGATGGCCTTGGGGCGGCGGGTGCGGGCCAGGGTGCGCACCTGGTCGTGGTCGATGAGCCCGGATTCGGCGTCGACGCCGTAGCCGACGAAGTCGAACCAGCGCCCCGAGAAGTTCGCGGGCGAGCCGTGCGTGAGGTGGCCGCCGTGGGGCAGGCCGAGGGCGAGCACGGTGTCCCCGGGGCGCAGCAGCGCCGCATAGGCGGCCAGCACCGCCGACGAACCCGAGTGCGCCTGCACATTGGCGTGCTCGGCCCCGAACAGCGCCTTGGCCCGCTCGACGGCCAGCCGCTCGGCGACGTCGACGATCTCGCAGCCCCCGTGGTGCCGGGCGCCGGGGTACCCCTCGGCGTACTTGTTGGCCAGCGGCGACCCGAGGGCGGCCAGCACGGCCGGCGAGGTGAAGTTCTCGGCGGCGATCAGCTGCAGCGTGCTCGCCTGCCGCTCGCGCTCCCCCAGCAGCAGGTCGGCAAGCTCGGGATCCTGCCGCCGCAGCACATCGCCCTCGAGGGCATGGGTGACCGTCATGACGAACTCCCGGGCGTCGACGCTGACGTAGGACCAATGTAGGCCCGGCAGTACGCCCGCGCCCGAGTTGTTGCACCACGGCCCCTGCGGCACGCCCGTGAGGCCGCCGCGGCCGGCTGGCGGCTAGGTGTGCGCCGGTACCCCGGTCAACGCCGTCACGACCGGGTCCAGGGCCTGGTGTATCTCGTCGCCGATGGAGCGGAAGAAGGTCAGGGGGGCGCCGTACGGGTCGTGGACCTCGTCGGCCTCCGCGGTGGGGGCCAGGAGCCAGCCGCGCAGCGCGGCCGCGGCGCGGACCAGGGCGCGGGCGCGCATCACCAGGCCGTCCTCCAGCGGGGGCAGCGTCGCCGGGTCGATGGCGTTCACCAGGCGGGTGAACTCCTTCAGGGTGAAGGTGCGCAGGCCTGCCGAGTGGCCCATCGAGATCACCTGCGCCCGGTGGTCCCGGGTGGCCGTGAGTACCAGGTCCGCCCGGATGACGTGCTCGTCCAGCAGCTCGCGGCCCTTGAAGCCGGAGGCGTCCGCCCCGTACTCGGCCAGCACCGTCTCCGCGTGGGACTCCATGGGCGCGCCCTCGTGGCCCCAGGTGCCCGCGCTCTCCACGATCAGCCCGCCGCCCAGCACGCCCAGCCGCTGCTGCACGAAATGCCGGGTCAGCCGCTCGGTGATCGGCGAGCGGCAGACGTTGCCGGTGCTGACGTGGAGGATGCGGAAGGTGTCGCGCGGGAAGCCGAACGTCGTCGTCTGCTCCGCGCTGCTCTCCCCGTTGCCTATGCCACGCCCCGCGTCAGGGGCCGTCAATTCGCCACCTCGAGGTCGGGTACCACCTTGCGCAGCTCCTCCGGCGAGAGCGCTCCCTCGCGCAGCAGGACCGGCACGGAACGGGTGACGTCGACGATGGACGAGGGGACGTTGCCCGGGGTCGGGCCGCCGTCGAGGTAGACGGAGACCGAGTCGCCGAGCATCTCCTGCGCGGCGTCGCAGTTCTCCGGCGCCGGGTGCCCGGTGAGGTTGGCGGAGGAGACGGCCATGGGGCCGACCTCGGTCAGCAGCTCGATGGCGACCGGGTGCAGCGGCATCCGCACCGCGACCGTGCCGCGCGAGTCGCCGAGGTCCCACTGCAGCGACGGCTGGTGCTTGGCGACCAGCGTCAGGGCGCCCGGCCAGAACGCGTCGACCAGCTCCCAGGCCAGCTCGGAGAAGTCGGTGACCAGGCCGTGCAGGGTGTTCGGGGAGCCGATCAGGACGGGCGTGGGCATGTTGCGGCCCCGGCCCTTCGCGGCCAGCAGGTCGGCCACGGCGTCCGAGGAGAACGCGTCCGCGCCGATGCCGTACACGGTGTCCGTGGGCAGCACCACGAGCTCGCCGCGGCGGACGGCGGCGGCGGCCTCGCGCAGACCGGTCGCGCGGTCGGTTGCGTCGTTGGTGTCGTAACGCCGAGCCATCTAACGGGCCTCCTCGTACACGTGCTGCTGGCGGAAAGACGTAAGCCGGTCCCGGCCGGTCCGGCCGGCCCACCCGGCCTGCCGGGTCTGCGGGGTCTGCGGGGTCTGCGGGGTCTGCCGGGTCTGCGGGGTCTGCCGCGTCGGCCGGGCGGTCACGGCAGCGCCTTGCGGGCGGTGGCGAACCGCGGGCGGTTGTTCAGGTCCGGGTGGTCGGCCGCGTCGGTCCAGCCGCGGTCCTCCGCGAAGATCCACGGCACCTGGCCGCCCTGGGTGTCGGCGTGCTCCACCACGACCACCCCGCCGGGACGCAGCAGCCGGTGCGCGGTGCGCTCCAGGCCGCGGATCAGGTCCAGGCCGTCCTCGCCGGAGAACAGCGCCATGCCGGGGTCGTAGTCGCGCGCCTCGGGGGCGACGTACTCCCACTCCGACAGCGGGATGTACGGCGGGTTGGAGATGACCAGGTCGACCTGACCGTCGAGGTCGGGGAAGGCCGTCAGGGCGTCGCCCTGACGCAGCTCGACCCGGGACCCCTCCATGTTCTTGCGGGCCCACACCAGCGCTTCCTCGGACAGCTCCACCGCGTAGACGCGCGAGCGCGGCACCTCCTGGGCGAGCGCGAGCGCGATGGCGCCCGAGCCGGTGCACAGGTCGACGATGCACGGCTCGACGACGTCCATGGCGCGCACCGCGTCTATGGCCCAGCCGACCACCGACTCGGTCTCCGGCCGCGGCACGAACACCCCGGGGCCGACCTGCAGCTCCAGGTAGCGGAAGTAGGCGCGCCCGGTGATGTGCTGCAGCGGTTCGCGGGCCTCCCGGCGGGCGACGACCTCCCAGTACCGGGCGTCGAAGTCGGAGTCCTTCACGTTGTGCAGCTCGCCGCGCTTGACGCCGTGCACGAACGCGGCGAGTTCCTCCGCGTCGGTGCGCGGCGAGGGCACGCCGGCGTCGGCGAGCCGCTGGGTGGCCTGGGCCACCTCGGCGAGCAGCAGATTCACGTGGTCCTCCGGGCTGTCTACGTAAGTTACGCGGCCGCGAGCTTGGCGGCCGAGTCGGCGTCGACGCAGGCCTGGATCACCGCGTCGAGGTCGCCGTCCAGCACCTGGTCCAGGTTGTACGCCTTGAAGCCGATCCGGTGGTCCGAGATGCGGTTCTCCGGGAAGTTGTAGGTGCGGATCTTCTCGGAGCGGTCGACGGTGCGGACCTGGCTGCGGCGGGCGTCGGCGGCCTCCCGCTCCGCCTCCTCCTGCGCCATGGCGAGCAGCCTGGAGCGCAGGATACGCAGGGCCTGCTCCTTGTTCTGCAGCTGGCTCTTCTCGTTCTGGCAGGAGGCGACGACCCCGGTCGGGATGTGCGTGATGCGCACCGCGGAGTCGGTGGTGTTGACGGACTGGCCGCCGGGGCCGGAGGAGCGGTAGACGTCGATGCGCAGATCGTTGGGGTTGATCTCCACGTCGACCTCCTCCGCCTCGGGCGTGACCAGCACACCGGCGGCGGAGGTGTGGATGCGGCCCTGCGACTCGGTGGCCGGGACGCGCTGCACGCGGTGCACGCCGCCCTCGTACTTCAGCCGGGCCCACACGCCCTGGCCGGGCTCGACCGGGCCGCGGGCCTTCACGGCGACCTGGACGTCCTTGTAGCCGCCCAGCTCGGACTCGGTGGCGTCGATGATCTCGGTCTTCCAGCCGACCCGCTCTGCGTAGCGCAGGTACATGCGCAGCAGGTCACCGGCGAACAGCGCGGACTCGTCGCCGCCCGCACCCGCCTTGATCTCCAGGATGACGTCCTTGTCGTCGCTCGGGTCGCGCGGGATCAGCAGCAGCCGCAGCTTCTCGGTGAGCTCCTCGCGCTGCTGCTCCAGCTCCTTGACCTCGGCGGCGAAGTCCGGGTCGTCGGCGGCCAGTTCGCGTGCGGCCTCGATGTCGTCGCCCGTCTGCTTCCAGGAGCGGTACGTGGCGACGATCGGGGTGAGTTCGGCGTAGCGCTTGTTCAGCCTGCGCGCGCCTGCCTGGTCGGCGTGGACCGACGGGTCGGCGAGCTTCTTCTCCAGGTCGGCGTGCTCGGCGACGAGTTCCTCGACGGCCTCGAACATCTTGGGCTCCTGCGGTGACGGGGGTGAAGGGCGGGCGACCAAAAACGCCGGTCCCGGGCGCACCCCCGTGGGGCGCGACCGTGGACCGGCGAATTGGGGCTCGCTACTTCTTGGAGCCGGCGGCCTTGCCGAAGCGGGCCTCGAAGCGGGCCACACGGCCACCGGTGTCGAGGATCTTCTGCTTGCCCGTGTAGAACGGGTGGCACTCGGAGCAGACCTCGGCCCGGATGGTGCCGGACTCGATGGTGCTGCGGGTGGTGAACGACGCGCCGCAGGTGCAGCTGACCTGCGTCTCGACGTACGCGGGGTGGATGTCGCGCTTCAAGGTGTCTCCTAGGTTTCGGGAGGGCGCCGGGTCGCCGCCGCGGGATGCGGGGGCGTGAACCGGAGCCGACGTACCAGTCTGCCAGGACTGGGCCCATCCCCCAAAACCGGGGGCTGCCTCCATCTATTCCGCGGGGTCCGTGCCCCCGCTGCCCAGGCTGTCCGTCGCGGGCGGCGCGGGCGCCGGGGGCCCGTCACGGGGCGCTGACCACATCCTTCGCCTCACCGGTGGCCGACTCCTCGGTGGCCTTTCCGGGGATCGGCTTGTCCCGCTTCAGGGCCTTCCACACCAGATCGGCCTTCTGCTTCTGCAGCAGGACCCGGTTGGGATTGTCCGGGTCGTAGGCGACCGGCATGGTGACCATCTGCATGGTGCCGGAGCTGATGCCCTTCATGCCGTTCGCGAAGGACATCAGGGAGTTGACCGAGCCCAGGCCGGAGTCGGTGGTGACGGTCCTGGTGGCGGTGTCGGCGAGGTCGTAGAGCTTCTTCGGGTTGGTGAACAGGCCGATCTCCCGGACCTGCTCGACCAGCGCCTTGATGAAGGCCTGCTGGAGCTGGATGCGGCCGAGGTCGGAGCCGTCGCCGACGCCGTGGCGGGTGCGGACCAGGCCGAGGGCCTGCTCGCCGTCGAGCCGGTGGGTGCCGGCCGGCAGGTTCAGGTGGCTCTCGGGGTCCTTGATGTCCTTGCTGGTGGTGACCTCGACCCCGCCGAGCTCGTCGATGAGCTTCTGGAAGCCGGCGAAGTCGACCTCCAGGTAGTGGTCCATGCGCAGGTCGGTCAGCTTCTCGACGGTCTTCACGGCGCAGGCGGCGCCGCCGGTGGCGTAGGCGGAGTTGAACATGGCGCTGCGCGCACCGGGGTACTTGTTGCCGTCGGCGTCGGTGCACTCGGGGCGCTCGATCAGGGTGTCGCGCGGGATGGAGACGACGCCGGCCTTCTTGTGGCCCTCGTAGACGTGCACGATCATCGCGGTGTCGGAGCGGGCGGTGCCGTCGTCCGTGCCGCCGCCGAGCCCCTTGTTGCTGCCGGAGCGGGTGTCGGAGCCGAGGACCAGGATGTTCTCCGAGCCGTTGTCGATCTTCTCGGGCCGGTCGGTGCCGAGCGCCTGGTCGATGTCGACGCTGTTGATGTTGCCGTTGAGCTTGAAGTAGACGTAGCCGATGCCGGTGCCGCCCAGCACCACGATGCCGGCGGCGGTCCAGGCCATCACCTTCACGCCCGAGGGCCGCTTGCCGCGCGGCTTGCGGCGGCGCCCCCTCCCCCTGTGGCGGGCGGCCTGCGTGCCGGACTCTCCCGCCGCGGCGGGGCCCGGTGTGCTCTCGGCAGACATGTGCTCCTCAGCTCTCGTCCGGTCGGATACCCCCTGCGCTCGATGCCAGACTTGGCCGGTTCAGGACCTGTACGGCACCTATCGTCGCGCTGTTCGGGTCAGACGGGGAAACCCGGCACAGGGTTGCACGTCGCTCTGTGCCCCTCCGGAGCCCAGCCGAGCGCGCAGCAGGCGCCCTGCGAGCGGCGAGGCCCCCGCTCACCTGCGCTTTCGGCGGCGCACGCAGCGCGACTCGATCCGTCCGCCCCGAATGAGCCATGTGGCGAAGGTCTCGCCACGGACGACGAAGGCGTCGGACGGCGCGCGAGAGTCTCGCCGCGGCAAGCGAGGCCTCGCCACGGACGCCGGGCGCCTCACGCGCGAGCGCGTGAAGCCTCGCCGCAGACACCCGGAGCCTCACGCAGACCCCGCGCTGCGTCGCGCGCACAGCGCTGGCTCCGGCCCGGGCGCCGGGGTCTCCCGCAGGCAGGCGATCTCACCGCCGGCTCCGGGCACCTCACACAGACATCGAAGCCTGGCCACAGACGCCCGGGCGCCTCACGCGAACCTCGATGTCCCGCGCACGTACCACGTCGGCCCCAGCCCGGACGCCGGGGTCTCCCTGAGACAGCGAAGACCCCGCCGCGGACACCAGCACCTCACACGGACCCCGGCGCCTCGCGCGTACAGCGAAGGCCTCACCCGGACAAGCGAGAGGGCCGCCCCTCGCTGGAAGGGCGGCCCTCACTTGCTGAACGGTCAGTCGACCGGGTGGTCAGTCGCCGTTGCCGGGGGTCGGGGTGTTCTTCTGGATCTGCATCAGGAACTCGACGTTCGACTTGGTCTGCTTCATCTTGTCGAGCAGCAGCTCGATCGCCTGCTGCTGGTCGAGCGCGTGCAGCACCCGGCGCAGCTTCCAGACGATGCCCAGCTCCTCGGCACCGAGCAGGATCTCCTCCTTGCGGGTGCCGGACGCGTCGACGTCCACCGCGGGGAAGATGCGCTTGTCGGCGAGCTTCCGGTCGAGCTTGAGCTCCATGTTGCCGGTGCCCTTGAACTCCTCGAAGATCACCTCGTCCATGCGGGACCCGGTGTCGACGAGCGCCGTCGCCAGGATGGTGAGCGAGCCACCGTCCTCGATGTTGCGCGCGGCACCGAAGAAGCGCTTCGGCGGGTACAGGGCGGTGGAGTCCACACCACCGGAGAGGATGCGGCCCGAGGCGGGCGCGGCCAGGTTGTAGGCACGGCCCAGACGGGTGATGGAGTCGAGCAGCACGACCACGTCGTGGCCCAGCTCCACCAGCCGCTTGGCGCGCTCGATGGCCAGCTCGGCGACCGTGGTGTGGTCCTCGGCCGGGCGGTCGAAGGTCGAGGAGATGACCTCGCCCTTGACCGACCGCTGCATGTCGGTGACCTCTTCCGGACGCTCGTCGACCAGGACGACCATCAGGTGGCACTCGGGGTTGTTGTGCGTGATCGCGTTGGCGATCGCCTGCATGATCATGGTCTTGCCGGTCTTCGGCGGGGCCACGATCAGACCGCGCTGGCCCTTGCCGATCGGCGACACGAGGTCGATGATCCGCGTGGTCAGCACGCCCGGGTCGGTCTCCAGGCGGAGCCGGTCCTGCGGGTACAGCGGGGTGAGCTTGTTGAACTCCGGGCGGCCGCGGCCGTGTTCGGGGGCCATGCCGTTGACGGAGTCCAGGCGGACCAGCGCGTTGAACTTCTCGCGCCGCTCGCCTTCCTTGGGCTGGCGCACGGCGCCGGTGATGTGGTCGCCCTTGCGCAGGCCGTTCTTGCGGACCTGGGCGAGGGAGACGTACACGTCGTTCGGACCGGGCAGATAGCCGGAGGTCCGGATGAAGGCGTAGTTGTCGAGGATGTCCAGGATGCCCGCGACGGGGATCAGGACGTCGTCCTCGGAGATCTGCGGCTCGGCGGCGTCGTCGCGGCCACGGCGTCCACGGCGGTCGCGGTAGCGTCCGCGCCGGCCGCGCCGGCCGCCGCCCTCCTCCTCGTAGCCGTCGTCCTGACGGCCGCCGCCCTGCTGGCTCTGCTGACGGCCCTGGCCGCCCTGCTGGTCGTCGCCCTTGTTGCGGCGGTCGCGGTCCCGGCCGCGGTTGCGGTCGCGGTCGCGGCGGCGGCCATCGCCGCCCTCGCCGTCGGACTTGGCGTCGCCCTGGGCCGGCTGCTGGCCCTGCTGACCCTGCTGTCCTTGCTGCTGACCCTGCTGCTGGGCGGGCGTCTCGGCCTTCTGCTCGGTCTTGGCCTCGGCCGTGATCGTCTCGGCGGCGGCCGGGGCGCCCGCCTCGGCGGTGGCCCTGCCGCGGCGGCGCTCGGCGGGGGCCTCGGCCGGGGCCTCGGCGCCGGCGGACTGCTCGGCGGAGGCCTTCGGGGAGGGCTGGCCCGGGATCTCGATCTGCTGCTGGGCCGCCGCCTGTTCGGCGGAAGCGGCCTCGGCCTTGGTGTCCGCCTTCTTCTCGGCGGTCTCACCCGTGCGGGCCTTGGAGGTGGCGCGGCGCTTGGGCTTGGTCTCGGCCGGCGCGTCGGTCTTCGCGGGGGCGCCGCCCGCGGCCTGCGCCTCCTTGATGACCTCGATCAGCTGGCTCTTGCGCATGCGCGCGGTGCCCCTGATGCCGAGGCCGGATGCGACCTGCTGCAGCTCGGCCAGCACCATGCCCTCGAGGCCGGTACCGCGCCGCCGCCGGGAGCCGGCACCGGATGCAGGCGCGGAGGCGTCCGTGGCGGGCGCTGCAGCGGTCTCGTCGACACGTGCGCCCATCAGATCGGTGGTGTCGCTCACGAAGGGTCCTTCCCTGGAGCGGACGTCGGCCTGTCTGGCTCGGCGACCGGTTGTGCTGTCCGGCTTCGGTCCTTGCTGTGTGGACCGTGCCGGGGCGGTGGTCCGCCTAAGCGGCGGAAGAGATATCTGGTGATGGCGCTACCTCGAGCCGTGGCACCCAGTGTCACGTGGCGTGGTCGCACCGGTTCCGGAGCGTGCCCGGCGGGCCGTTCAGTGTCCGCGTACGGCGTCATGCCCACAGGGGAGGCAGTGAACGATGCAGAGAACACAGTGCGGCTTGGGGGGCTCCCGGAAGAATGTCTGTCCCGGACGGGGACACGAGGCACCTCGCCATGGTGGGGTCGGGTGCAGACTTGAGGTTAACACTACCGGATCCAACAAACATTCCCCCTCTCGAATTCCGGCAACCGTGTCAGGTGGCGAGCGGTAGCACGCTCGCTCCCTGCAGGTCCAGGCTGAGCCGGTTGGCCGCCCAGTCGCTGCCGGCCAGTGCTTCGACCTTGTCGGCGGTGTCCGCGTCGGCCAGCGCCATGACCGTGGGTCCGGCGCCGGAGATCACCGCGGGGATGCCGTCCCCCCGCAGTCGCTCGACCAGGGCGGCGCTCTCCGGCATGGCGGGGGCGCGGTACTCCTGGTGGAGGCGGTCCTCGGTGGCGGGCAGCAGCAGCTCGGGGCGCCGGGTGAGGGCCTCGACGAGCAGGGCCGCACGGCCCGCGTTGGCGGCCGCGTCGACGTGCGGCACGGTGCGCGGCAGCAGTCCGCGCGCGGTTTCGGTGAGTACCGGCTTTCCGGGGACGAAAACCACCGGAACGATGGAATCGGCCGGGTCCATCCTGATGGCGCGGGCCGCGCCGCCGTCCATCCAGGACAGGGTGAATCCGCCGAGCAGACAGGCCGCGACGTTGTCGGGGTGGCCCTCGATCTCGGTGGCGAGCTCGAGCAGCGCGGTGTCGTCGAGCCGTGCCTCGGCGCCTATGGTGACGGCGCGGGCGGCGACGATCCCGGCGCAGATGGCGGCCGAGGAGGAGCCGAGGCCCCGGCCGTGCGGGATGCGGTTGGCGCAGACGATCTCCAGGCCGCGCGGCTGGCCTCCGAGCAGGTCGAAGGCGGTGCGCAGGGAGCGTACGAGCAGATGGCTCTCGTCGCGCGGGAGGGTGTCGCTGCCCTCACCGGCGATGTCGATGTGCAGCCCGGAGTCGGCCACCCGGACGACCACGTCGTCGTACAAGCCCAGCGCGAGGCCGAGGGCGTCGAAGCCCGGGCCGAGGTTGGCGCTGGTGGCGGGGACGCGCACCCGGACGGCGGCGGCGCGGAACGCGGGACCGGCCATCTCTCGATGACTCTCCTTGAGCTGCGTGACTGTCGTGACGGTCGAATGGCATGCGAGGGACATTCGATGACGTACCCGGACCCGCTGGGGCCGCGTTTCGGATCCCTGCTGACGACGCGGAGACGACGCGGTGCCGCGGCATATGCGGCGGGCGGGTTCGGTACAGCCTATCGAAGGAAGGTTCAGTGGCGACATAGGGCGCACAGGAGGCGCACGATGCGTGTCGTAAGCCCCCTGTGCACCCTCTGAGGAGAACTTCCCCAGGTAAGCGCCGTCTTACGCCGGATCTGCCGACGCTTGTTCCCCGCCGTGCGGGGAGCCGTACTAGACCAGCCCGAGCCGCTCGGCCGCCGTGGCGGCGTCGACCGGGACGGTGACCGGCTGCGGGGCGCCGGCGACGGCCCAGTCGGGGTCCTTCAGGCCGTTGCCGGTGACGGTGCAGACGATGCGCTGGCCCGGGTCGACCTTGCCCTGCTCGGCGGCCTTCAGCAGACCGGCGACCGAGGCGGCGGAGGCGGGCTCCACGAAGACGCCCTCCTGCGCGGCCAACAGCCGGTAGGCCCGCAGGATCTCACGGTCCGTCACCTCGTCGATCAGACCGCCCGACTCGTCGCGCGCGGCGAGCGCGTACTGCCAGGAGGCGGGGTTGCCGATGCGAATGGCGGTGGCGATGGTCGAGGGGTCCTTGACGATCTCGCCGCGCACGATCGGCGCCGAACCGGAGGCCTGGAAGCCCCACATGCGCGGGGTGCGGGTGGCCGGGCCGTCGGCGGCGTACTCGCGGTACCCCTTCCAGTAGGCGGTGATGTTGCCCGCGTTGCCCACCGGCAGGACGTGGATGTCGGGGGCGTCGCCCAGCATGTCCACGATCTCGAAGGAGGCGGTCTTCTGCCCCTCGATACGCACCGGATTGACCGAATTGACCAGCGCCACGGGGTAGTTCTCGCTCAGCGCGCGGGCCAGCGTGAGGCAGTCGTCGAAGTTGCCGTCGACCTGGAGGATCTTCGCCCCGTGCACCAGGGCCTGGCCCATCTTGCCGAGGGCGATCTTGCCCTGCGGCACCAGCACCGCGGACACCATCTGGGCGCGCACCGCGTACGCGGCGGCGCTCGCCGAGGTGTTGCCGGTGGAGGCGCAGATGACGGCCTTCGCGCCCTCCTCCTTGGCCTTGGAGATGGCCATGGTCATGCCGCGGTCCTTGAAGGACCCGGTCGGGTTCGCGCCCTCGACCTTGAGGTGGACCTCGCAGCCGGTGCGCTCGGAGAGCACCTGCGCGGGCACGAGCGGCGTGCCGCCCTCGCGGAGCGTGACGACCGGCGTGGTGTCGGATACCGGCAGCCGGTCCCGGTACTCCTCGATGATTCCGCGCCACTGGTGGGTCATTGCTGGCTACTCTCCTTCAACCCGCATGATGCTGGCGACACCGCGCACGGTGTCGAGCTTGCGCAGCGCCTCGACGGTGCCGCCGAGGGCCGCGTCGGACGCACGGTGGGTGACGACGACGAGGGAGGCCTCCCCGTCCTTGCCCTGCTGGCGCACCGTGTCGATCGAGACACCGTGCTCCGCGAACACGGTCGCGACCTGGGCGAGCACGCCCGGTTTGTCGGCCACGTCCAGGCTGATGTGGTACCGCGTGACGACCTCGCCCATCGGCGAGACGGGCAGCGCGGCGTAGGCGGACTCGCCCGGTCCGGTCGCCCCGGCGAGCCGGTTGCGGCACACCGCGACGAGGTCGCCGAGCACCGCGGAGGCGGTGGGCGCACCGCCCGCGCCGGGGCCGTAGAACATCAGCTGCCCGGAGGCGTCGGACTCGACGAAGACGGCGTTGTACGCGCCGCGCACCGAGGCCAGCGGGTGGCTGAGCGGGATCATCGCGGGGTGCACGCGCGCGGTGACCGAGGCGCCGTCCTCGGCACGCTCGCAGATGGCGAGCAGCTTGATGGTGCAGCCCATCTCCTTCGCGGACGCGAAGTCGGCGGTGGTCACCTCGGTCATGCCCTCGCGGTAGACGTCGTCGAGCCGCACCCGGGTGTGGAAGGCGATCCCGGCGAGGATGGCGGCCTTGGCGGCGGCGTCGAAGCCCTCGACGTCGGCGGTGGGGTCGGCCTCGGCGTAGCCCAGCGCGGTGGCCTCGTCGAGGGCCTCCTGGTAGCCGGCCCCGGTGGTGTCCATCTTGTCGAGGATGAAGTTCGTCGTGCCGTTGACGATGCCGAGGACGCGGTTGACCTTGTCGCCGGCGAGGGACTCGCGCAGCGGCCGGATCAGCGGGATGGCACCGGCGACGGCGGCCTCGTAGTAGAGGTCCCGGCCGTGCGCCTCGGCCGCGGCGTGCAGCGCGGCACCGTCCTGGGCGAGCAGGGCCTTGTTGGCGGAGACGACGGAGGCGCCGTGCTCGAAGGCGGTGGTGATCAGGGTGCGGGCGGGCTCGATCCCGCCGATGACCTCGACGACGACGTCCAGGTCGCCGCGTTTGACCAGCGCGGTGGCGTCGGTGGTGATCAGCTCCGCGGGGATGCCCTCGCGCACCTTGTCGGGCCGCCGTACGGCCACCCCGGCGAGCTCCACCGGGGCGCCGATGCGGGCGGCGAGGTCGTCGGCGTGCGTCGTCATGATGCGCGCCACCTCTGAGCCGACCACTCCACAGCCCAGCAGCGCCACCTTCAGCGGACGCGTACGCATCATCCGACCTCGTTTCCTGATTACCGTCTCGGTTGCACCAGTCTCACTCACCGGACGGGACTTTCTGCCCTTCGTCCGGATCGTGAGACATGTATTTCATTTTCACAGCCTCGAAGACCGCAGATCTTTTACCAAGATCCTTCATCCCGGCCCTCGCCGACCCTGTTCTCTTTTCCGGCCGCTCTGTCTTCCGGCCGCTACCCGACGTCCAGCCGGAGAAGATCCTCCTCCGTCTCCCGCCGGACGATCACGCGCGCCTCGCCGTCCTTCACCGCGACGACGGGCGGACGCAGCACATGGTTGTAGTTGCTGGCCATCGACCGGCAGTACGCCCCCGTCGCCGGTACGGCGATGAGGTCGCCCGGCGCCAGGTCGGCCGGCAGGAAGGCGTCCCGCACCACGATGTCACCGCTCTCGCAGTGCTTGCCGACCACCCGGCTGAGCATCGGCCCCGCGTCGGAGGTGCGGGAGGCCAGCGCCACGCTGTACTCGGCGTCGTACAGCGCGGTGCGGATGTTGTCCGACATGCCGCCGTCGACCGACACATACGTGCGCAGCCCGTCCAGCGGCTTGATCGTTCCGACCTCGTACAGCGTGAACGCGGTCGGCCCGACGACGGCCCGCCCCGGCTCCACCGAGATCCGGGGGGTGCGCAGCTTCGCGGCCTCACACTCACGGGTGACGATCTCGGTGAGCGCCTTGGCGATCTCGTGCGGCTCACGGGGGTCGTCGTCGCTGGTGTACGCGATGCCGAGCCCGCCGCCGAGGTCGATCTCGGGCAGCTCGACCCCGTGCTCGTCCCGGATGTCCTTCAGCAGCCCCACGACCCGGTGGGCGGCCACCTCGAAGCCGGACATGTCGAAGATCTGCGACCCGATGTGGCTGTGGATCCCGATCAGCTCAAGACCGTCCAGCTGCAGCGCCCGCCGCACCGCCTCGGAGGCCTGCCCGTCCGCCAGCGGAATGCCGAACTTCTGGTCCTCGTGCGCGGTCGCGATGAACTCGTGGGTGTGCGCCTCCACGCCGACCGTGACCCGGATCTGCACCCGCTGCCGCTTGCCCAGCGACTGCGCGATGTGCGCCACCCGCGCGATCTCCAGGAACGAGTCGAGCACGATCCGCCCCACACCGGCACGAATCGCCCGCTCGATCTCCTCCGCTGACTTGTTGTTGCCGTGGAAGGCGATCCGCTCGGCGGGCATCCCGGCCGACAGCGCGGTGGTCAGCTCACCGCCCGAGCAGACGTCGAGATTGAGCCCCTCCTCGTTCAGCCACCGCACCACGGCGCGGGACAGGAACGCCTTCCCGGCGTAGAACACATCGGCGTCGCTGCCGAAGGCGGTGCGCCAGGCCCGCGCCCGGGCCCGGAAGTCGGTCTCGTCGAGGATGTAGGCCGGGGTGCCGAACTCCTCGGCCAGCCGCTTGACGTCGATCCCGCCGACGGTGAGGACACCGCCCTCGTTGCGGGTGACGGTCTGCGCCCACACCTTCGCGTCGAGGGCGTTCAGGTCGGCGGGGGGCGCGAGGTAGTGCCCCTCGGGGAGGACGTCGGCGTGACGGGGCCCGGCGGGGTGTGCGGAACGGCTCATGACGGGTCTTGGGCTTCCTAGAGATGGTCGGGTGCGTCGATGCCGAGCAGGGACAGGCCGCCGGCCAGCACCGTCCCGGCGGCTTCGGCGAGGGCCAGCCGGGCACGGTGGGCGGCCGAGGGTTTCTCCGCACCGAGGGGCAGGACGGTGGGCAGCAGCGGCCGCAGGGCATCGGCGACGGTGACGAGATGCCGGGCGAGTCGGTCGGGCGCACGCCGGTCGGCGGCGGCCCGCAGTATGCGGGGGTGGTCGCCGAGGACGGCGAGCAGCTCCGGTGCCGCCGGCTCCGTCACCGGCCCCGGCTCGGGCCGGAACCCCAGGTCGGCGGCGTTGCGCAGCAGGGCCCGGGTACGGGCGTGCGCGTAGCGGACACGGAAGAGGGGGTTGCCCTCGCGCTGGCTCAGATGCTCGGCGGTGAGCCGGGGACGGTCGTGCGGCGCCGGGTACAGCAGCGCCCAGCGGCCGGCATCCCGGCCGAGGGGGGAGGGGTCGCCGGGGGCGGGGACGGGACGGATGGGGAGGGTGTGGGTGTGGGTGTGGGCGGCAGCGGCAGTGGCCGATTCATTGCCCTCTTCGGTGCTTTCGAGGCGAAGGCCGAGCACGTCTACCCACTCGGGTGACTCGGGCGACTCGGGCGACTCGGGCCGAAGGTCACTGCTTCCGTTCCCGCTCTCGCCCTCGCACTGGACCCGGACGGCAGCGCCCTGGGATCGCAGAATCCGGGCCAGGACGTCGACGTAGGTGAGGGCGCGGACCTCGTCCGGCGCCCTGAGCCGGAAGACCTGCCCCGCGAGGGCGTCGCTGTGCCCGTAGCGGACACCGGCACGCAGGATCTCTTCGACCAGGGTGGCCGGGGCGGTGTCCGGCAGGCTGATGTTGAGGAACCCGGGCCCGGTGACGACGACGTCGGCGACGGCCCCGGTGCGCAGCAGATGCGACCGCAGTACTTCCGCCACCCGCAGCGGCGGCTGTCCGGCAGGCTTGGCCAGCTGGAGGGCGATGCTGGTCGCGTAGTCCCCGCACCCTCCCGGCCCCGGCGGCCCGACCTGAGCACGCTCGGGAACGGCCACCCTCAGTTCCCCCTCGTCGACAGCACAGCGCACCGCGCGCAGCACGGTGCGGGAGAGCTCGACGGGGGTCACGGGACAAGCGTAGGCGAGGAGGGGGGTGGGTATGCGAGCCGGTTTGGGCCGGGTCCCGAGATGTGGACGGTCTCAGCGCCGGAGGATGCGGACTCTCTGGTGTGCCGGGTATGCGACGTAGACGTGACGTAGTCGTATGGGGGACGTTCTTACGCCCCGGAGTGCCCGGCGGCCGTCTCGCTCTCCCCGACGACCTCACCGTCACCCACGACGGGGATGCGCGGCCCCCTCCCGATCCGGGCGGCATCCCGCCCCGGCGCCGGCCGCCCGCTCAGCAGCTGCCGCACGAGACGCACCAGCTCACCGGGCTCGAACGGCTTGGGCAGGAAGGCGTCGACCCCCACATCGAGCCCGTTCTCCACCTCGTGCCGGCTGCAGGCACTGATGATGGCGAGCGGGAGATGGCGGGTGAGCGGATCTTCCCTCAGCCGGGCGGCGGTGCGGAGCCCGTCGAGTCTCGGCATGACCACGTCGAGGGTCACGGCATCGGGCCGTACCCGATGCACCACTTCAAGACACTCGGCACCGTCGGCCGCGGTCACGACCTCGATGCCCTCCAGCTCGAGGTTGACCCTGATCAACTGCCGGATGACCTTGTTGTCGTCCACAACAAGCACCCGGCCCGATGCGCCTGGCACAACTCGAGAGTAGGTCCGCACCGGCCACCGCGTCCGGGTTTTCCCGACTTCCACCCCGCACGAGCGACACGGCGCCCACGAGGTGGACCCGGGCAGGGCTTCTGGTGGGAAACCGGTTCATGAGCACCCCCCGGGAACTGGTAGTGTTCTACCCGTCGCCGCGATCACCGCGACCGACACGCCCCCGTAGCTCAGGGGATAGAGCAACGGCCTCCGGAGCCGTGTGCGCAGGTTCGAATCCTGCCGGGGGCACTCGCCGGTCAGAAAGTTGAAACGAGACCTGACCAGGGTGGATGCCGAATCGAGAGAGCGGGACCCAGTCTCACTGGGTCCCGCTCTCTGTCGTTCCTCATCAGTTATCACGCATGAGGGGCGAGTGAGACCTACTCGAACGATCTTCCGCCTCGCACTCAGCCCTCCGCCAAGCTGACGTCATGCTGTTATGTCTTCCTACGGCGCGCAGAGCCCTCCTTTCCTGGGTCAGGCAGGCCGTTTTATCCGCGAACGGAGGCTTCTGCACCTACTGCGGATCTATCGGCATCAGGGCTGAGGTCATCGACCATGTCGTACCCTTTGAGCAAGGCGGCGCTGACGACATGACGAACCTCGTGCCCTCGTGCCGCTCCTGCAACGCGAGCAAGAGGGACTCAAGAGGGACTTCGAGCGCATGGATGTGGCCCTGCGCAACCTCACTCCCTCGCAACGGGAAGAGGTCCTGACAGCGCTGGAAACCTTGATCGCCACGCACCGCGACTGATCAAAGATCCAATTGCTCAGGGAGATGCATCCCGCCCCAAGGCTCTTTCTCTTTCGACGCCGGGGTCTTCCCGGACGTAGCGGAGGATGGTGGCGCGGGTGTCACCGATCGTGTGGTCGCTGGCCGGGCCGTCGAGCATCTGCCACGCGCTGGAAGAGTCCTGGGAACTTCCAGGCCCGGCCCTGTCCGCCTCGCAGCCCAGCACGACGACATCACCACCCTTCGACACAGCTTGACGCCACCCCGGCGGCTCAGTCCGCAACTTCCTCGATAGCGTGGAGTTGAGACCCGTGATGAGGAGGGCACGTGCGATTCGCGCTGGACGCACTGTTCACAGACGTGCCCGCGGAGCAGGTTGATGAAGCTCGTGACTTCTACAAGTCGAGGGCGGCGGGCCGTGGCCCCAGTTCGCTGGAGGAGCTGAAGGAAGCCCGAGCGAAGAGGTCTGCTCCTCCTGCCGCCGATCCGCCTGCCCTCGAAGAGACGATCGAAGCCGCGGCAGCGCGCGTCCCTGTCAGGATCTTCACTCCTGTCGACGGACCGCCGCGGGGCGTCTACCTGGACATACACGGCGGCGGCTTCTATATGGACTCCGCAGCGCGAGGAGACAAACGCAACCGCGAGCTCGCAGACGCCCTGCAGCTCGCCGTTGTCAGCGTCGACTACCGGCTGGCCCCTGAGCACCCCTGGCCCGCGGCACCCGACGACTGTGAAGCAGCGGCGCTCTGGCTCGTCGAAGAAGCCGATGCCCGCTTCGGAACGTCCCGACTCGCGATCGGCGGGAGCTCCGCGGGAGCCACACTCGCCCTGGCGACCCTGCTCCGGCTGAGAGACAAAGGTGCCGTTGGCCGATTCACCGGCGCTGCACTCCAGTTCGGCACCTACGACTTGAGCGCACGAACCCCGGCCGGTCGCCGCATCGCCGACGAATACTTCATCCAGGCGTACGTCGGCCATGTGGAAGACCGCACTATTCCCGATATCTCTCCCATCTACGGCGTTCTTCGCGGGCTTCCCCCAATGCTGCTGATCGTCGGAAGCACAGACGTGTTACTGGAAGACAACCTGGCACTGGCAGGTCGGTTGGCAGCAGCCGGCAATGACGTTGAGCTCCGGGTCTACCCCGACTCACCCCACGGCTTCACGGGCCACCCCACGGCAATGGCCAGGACGGCGCTCAGCGGCGCCGAGTCCTGGCTGCGCGACCGGATTACCCAATCGTAGAACTGGCCGCGATCCTCGAAGGATCCCAGTCCCAGAGGTCGATTACGTGACACGGCCTCGCGCATCCCGCCGACGTGGGCGGGGCTGTGGCATCAGGGCACCGTCTGCTCGGCGAGCTACGCGGCTCTGGATCTCCGGGTCGTCCCAACCGTCGTAGACCGGACGGGACTTGCCTGCAGGGGCCACCGGTCTCAGGCCAGGCGCCAGGCCTGGCGGTGGCGGGCGATGTGGTAGACCTGCTCGACCTGTTCGGGGGTCAGCACTCCCGACAGCGGGGCCAGTGAGGCGACTTGCCGTTCCTGGTACACCCGGACGCCGAGCTGGGTCGCGACCACCTTCAGGTCGGTGACGCCGGCGAAGACCAGGACCGGCTCCACCGGTACCGGAAAGGCGCAGTAGTGCCCGAGCACCCGGCTCACCCGGTCGGCCTCGGCGCGGCTCTTGCGTGCGTAGGGCCGCGGTTTTCCGTGATCGACCTTCACGGCGTCGTTGCCGACCCAAACGGACCTCTTGGGGTGGTACTTGGTGTTGATGCTGAAGACTCCGCCGGGTCCGATCAGCAGGTGATCGATGTCCACGTCGTTGGCCAGCGGTATGGAGTGCAGGACGCGCCAGCCGTGACGGGCTAATCGGTCCAGTTCTGCTCCGACGCGTTTCTCCCCCGTCAGCCCCTTCTCCCAGGATTCCCACTCGGTCGGCCGGCGCAGGAGCCGGGCGAGGGTTCGCTTGAGCCATCCCGCGCCCGACTGGACGAGCCGGTCCCGGAGGGCGGCTCCAGGAGGGTTGTCGGCCAGGTCGTCGTCCGGGGTCAGTGGGGGCAGCTCGGGGGGCGCTTCGGACTCCGGTGTTCCGGGGACACGGGGATACCGCGGGCGGGCCGTGTCGTGGCTGTTCGACCAGTGGGGGGTCAGAGCGGCGATCACGTCGTCGCTGTGTTCGGCCCGCAGGATTGTGATCTTTCCCGTCGTGAGGTCCGCCCAGCCGACGGCGGTGCCGCCGGGGAGGCTCGCGTACAAGCGGTCGTGCCCGTACCGCCTCCAGCGTGTGACCTTGAGCTCCATGAGACCCCCTCGGCTCCGCATCGGTCAGGTCGCATGGCACCAGCAGGAGGGAGGCGGCCACAAGACCGACCGCAAGCGGGCCAGAAGACCGGCCGCAAGACCGGGGTGCAAAACCGGGGTGCGTGCGGACCGGATGCCTGTGCAGGGCAGCAGCAGGCCTGTGCTGAGCCCTCCGCTTTGCAAGGCGGTTGACCGGTCGGCGGACCATCGACTTCTCGGCGTGCAGTGGGTGTGAGCTGGGTCTCGTCCGGGGCGGCCGGTGGGGCGAGTTGAGGGCTGCGCGGCGTGACCAGTTCCACAGGGGTGGGTGTCGGGGTGGTAACTCGGGTGCCTGGCAGGCGGGTTGGCGGGTTGACCGGTTCGGAAGCGAACCGACAGTGCGGGGCAAAACGGACATGTATGTCATTCAACTGTGGCCGGTTCCGGGTTCGTGCACTTCACTCTTAACGGTCCTCAAGTACGACAGTTCGGACCAACGAAAGCATCTGTACTCATGCCCCACTCTTCCGGCATACGCGAAGTCCCCATGAACCCGCACTCGGTGACGGCTGCCGAGGTCGTGCCCGGTGATCTGGTCGCCCTGTCGGGCGGCGACGTGGCGGCGGACCGGTGGTACGTCGTGACGCACACGCTGCCCGAGGGTCCTGAGGTGATCCGGGTCACGCTGCGGCCGCCGCTCGGTGGGCCGGAGCGGGAGGAACTGCTGCGCCGTGAGCAGCAGGTGAGCGTCGCCGGGCGGCGGGTGGATCCCTCCGCGGTGCCGGAGGTGACGTCGCCCACACTCGACGACGTCGAGTTCCGGGACGGGGACAGGGTGACGTCCCTGCGCGCCGTGGACCCGTCGGCGCGGGAGGTGACGTATGTGCGGCGCTGGGGGACCTGGCTGCGGGAGGACGAGAAGGCCGGTGACGGCGAGAGCAGCGGCTTCTCCGACGCCGAGGTGCGGCGGTGGGCCGCCGAGGCCGACGAGGCCGGGCTTGTCGTACGGCATGAGCCGCGGCCGCTGAGCGAGGCGCGGGCCGCCGGGGCCCGCCGGGTCGTGGTGACCGGGCTCGGTGCGATGACGCCGCTCGGTGCCGGGACCAGCGAGCTGTGGCAGGGGCTGCTCGAAGGGCGGCACGGCATACGGGAGCTGGAGGACGAGGAGTTCGAGGGGCTGCCGGTGCGGGTCGCCGGGACCGTTCCGGTGGATCCGGCGCGGCTGCTGCCGCGGGCGGTGGCCCGGCGGATGAACCGGGCCGCCCAGTTCGCGGTGCTGGCCGCGCGGGAGGCCTGGGCGGACGCCGGGTTCGCCGAGGGCGGCACCCGGGAGAGCGGGCTGGATCCGGAACGGGTCGGGGTGAGCCTCGGCGCCATTCTCGGGGACGCGTCCGTGCTGGTGGGCGGGGACCGGAAGCTGCGGGACAAGGGCCCGCGGAGTGTGTCGCCGCTCACCACGCCGATGACCGTGCCGTCGCAGGCCGCGTCGCAGGTGTCGCTGGATCTGCACATCACGGGTGAGGCGCGGACCGTGACCAGCGCGTGTGCTTCCGGTACGGAGGCGATCGGGCAGGCGGTGGACCGGATCCGGTTCGGGCGGGTGGACGTCGTCCTGGCGGGCGGTGCCGAGGCCGTGGTGACGCCGGCGATCATGGCGTCGTTCGCGGCGATGCGGGCCCTGGCCGGGGGTGATCCCGCCGAGGGCTCGCCGTCGCGGCCCTTCGACCGGGACCGGAACGGCTTCGTCAACGGCGAGGGCGCGGGGGTGCTGGTGCTGGAGTCCGAGGAGCACGCGCGGGCGCGCGGGGCGCGGATCTACTGCGAGGCGGCCGGCTGGGGGCTGTCCGCCGACGCCCACCATGTGGCGGCGCCCGACCCGTCCGGCGAGGGCATCGCGCTGGCGCTGCGGCGGGCCGTACGGGACGCGGGGGGCCACCTCGGGGACGTGGTCCATGTGAACGCGCACGCCACGGCCACGGTCGACGGCGACCTCGCGGAGGCGCGGGCGCTGCGGAACGTCCTGGGCGCCCGGAACGTGCCGGTCAGCGCGCTCAAGGGGCACCTGGGGCATCTGCAGGGCGCGGCGGGCGGTGTCGAGGCGGTCGCCGCGGCGCTCACGCTGCACCACGGTGTGATGCCGCCCACGGTGGGCTGCGCCGAGCTCGACGAGGAGATCGAGCTGGACGTGGTGCGAGGCGCCCCGCGCGTGCTGCCCGCGGAGGGTGACCTGGTGCTGAGCAATTCGTTCGGCTTCGGCGGTCACAACGCGGTGCTGGCGCTGCGGCGGGCGGCCTGAGACGAGTTCCTGGAAACGTGGTTCTGGCGCTGCGGCGCGCGGCCTGGGACGAGCTCCGGGATCTGCTCACCGCCGGCATCGGGTCCGGGTTCGGGTGCGGGGCCGGGACTCTCACTGGGGCGTCCGCAGTGGATCCGCGGTGCCTGTAGGGGGGCGGGCGCCCGCGAGGGCGCCTACAGGGGCATCGGGTCCACGTCGCAGTTCGCCGGTCTGCTGTCCCGGGCCGCCGCCAGGGCGGGGTGGTCCGGGCCGAGGACGCGTGCGTAGCGGGCGAGGGTGTCCGTGTGCAGGGTGTCCGCCTCCTCGTCGCGGCCCAGCATGCGCAGGCCGAGGCTGAGGTTGACGGCGGTCGCCAGCGTCGCCGGGTGGTCCTCGCCGAGGCGGGTGCGGGCCCGCTCCAGCGTGCGGGTGCTCAGCTCGACCGAGGCCCGGACCTCCCCCAGCTCGTAGAGGTCGGCGGCGAGGTTGCTGGCGCAGGCGAGGACGTTGGGGTGTTCCGGGCCGAGCTTGTCCCGCAGCTGGTCGAGGATCTGCTCGTTGAGCCGGCGGGCGTCCTCGACGCGGCCGAGCAGCCGCAGGGCGACCGCGTGGTTGATGCGGGCGCCGAGGGTGTGCGGGTGACCGGGGCCGTAGAGGCGGGCGTAGCCTTCGCAGCCCTCCTCGCTCAGTTCCAGCGCGTGCCGGAAGTCGCCGCTGTAGCGGACGTCGATGGCGTGGGTGAGCAGGGCGGCGAGGGTCTCCGGGTAGTTGTCGCCGTAGCGGATGCGGTACTGCTTCAGGGCGCGGCCGGAGAGTTCCATGGCCCGGGCGTGGCGGCCCATGCGGCGCTCGGCCTGGGCCAGGCCGAGCTGGCTGCCGATGGTGCTGGGGTTGGTCGCGCCGAAGTGGTACTCGTAGCGGCGCGAGACGTCCTGCTGCACGTTGTAGGCCTCGGTGTACTGGCCGGCCTGCCGCAGGTCCATGGCGATCCCGGCGAGGGTGTGCAGGGTGGACAGCGCGTTCTCGCCCAGTTCCTCGACCTTGCGGCGGTGGGTGTCCTGGTCCAGTTCCAGGGCCTGCCGGAAGTCGCCGGTGAGCCGCAGGTTGAGGGCGACGCGGTGGGCGAAGATCAGGGTGGAGACGTCGTTGGGGCCGAAGATGCGCCGGCTCGCCTCGAAGGTCTCGCCGTCGAGTTCGGAGGCGCCGGTGAAGTCGCCCCGCATGCGCAGGTCCCAGGCGAGCATCGAGGTGATCTCGAGGGTGTTCTCGTCCTCGGTGCCCAGGGTCTCGGTCATGGCGGCGCGGGTGCGCTGGTCGAGTTCGTACGCCCGGTGGTGGTGGCCCAGGGCGCGCAGGTTGTCGCCGTAGAGCTTGGCGGCGCGCAGGGCGTGCTCGTTGTTCTCGCCGTCGGCGTCCCGCCAGGTCTCGTAGGCCTCGCGGGCGAGGTCGCCGGAGCCCTCGTAGTCACCCCAGTAGAACATGTACTCGATCTCGTTGAGGACGAGTTGGCGGACCCAGCGGTCGCCCGAGGTGACGGCTCTGCTGCTGAGGACGTGCGGGAGCAGTTCGCCGTAGCGCTGCCACTGTTCCGGGGACGAGGGGTCGGTGGGGTCGCCGTGCGCCAGGAGGCGGTGGGCGGCGGCGCGCATCCGGACCTTCAGCTCGTCCGGCATCTGGTTGATCAGGACGCGCTGGACCAGCCGGTGCAGCTGGATGGTGTTGGTGCTGTGGTTGATGCGGGCGAGGGCGTAGCGGTTGATGTCGCGGACGGCGCGGCCGAGGCGTATGGGGTCGCTGAGCGCGTAGGCCAGTTCGGGCGGGACGGGGGCGTCGCGGACGCCGGTCAGCAGCGGGCGGGAGATCGGTTCGGGGGCGAAGAAGGCGCAGACCTGGAGCAGTTGGAGGGCGGCGGGGTGGTCGCGCTGGAGCCGTTCCAGGGACAGGTTCCAGGCGGCGGCGACGGAGAGCGGGTAGTCGGGGGGCGGGTCGCCTGCCATGAGTTCCATGGCGTGCTGCTCGAACAGCCGGAGATACTCGTCGGCCGGCATTCCGGTCTCGGCGAGCCAGGTGGCGGCCTGCTCGACGCCGAGGGGGAGGTCGCCGAGGGTCTCGGCGATCCGGTCGGCGGAGGCGTCGTCGAGGTCGGGCAGGCGCAGCTGGAGCAGTGCGCGGCTCTCCTCCCGGGTGAAGACGTCGACCTCCAGCGGGCGTGCGGCGCTGGCCCACTGGCCGTTGCGGGAGGTGACCAGGATGCGGCCCGGTCCGTCGGCCGGGAAGAAGTCCCGTACGACGTCGGGGGTTTCGGCGTTGTCGAAGACCAGCAGCCAGTTCTTGTCCGGCTCTCCGATGCGCAGTGCCTCGATGACGGCGGGGACGGCGGTGGCGGCCTCGCCGCTGCTGATGTCGAGTTCGAGGCGTCCGGCGAGTTCGACCAGGGACTGGCGGATCTGCTGGGGCTGCTCGGCGGGGATCCACCAGACGATCTGGTACTCGTGCATGTGCCGGTAGACGTACTCGACGGCGAGCTGTGTCTTGCCGACGCCGCCCATGCCCTGGAGGGCCTCGGGGATGACGGCCGTGGTGCCTTCCTGGAGCCGCTGGTGGAGTTCCTCCAGCAGCCTTCTGCGGCCGGTGAAGGCCCGGTTGCGGGGCGGTACGTTCCCCCAGACCGGCGGTGGCTTGCGCGCTTTCTCCCTGTGCGCAGCGGGTAAGGGCTGCGGGTCGCCCACGGACACGTTCCCTCCCATCCGGGGTGTGTGCACGACACGCTCACCCACGGGTGCGGGGGTGAGGTGCGGACGATCACGTTGTTCCGGTTGTTCCCGGACCTCGGGGGGCCGAACACCTGGCGGGGCGGCACCGTGCCACAGCCGCGCCCGCAGACCGGATGCGGCGAGTGCGTAGCGCCCGCCGAGTGCGGTGAGGGCGGGCAGCACGGGAACCAGCCAGGGCCGCACCCGCTCCACCGGCAGATGGGCGGCCCGGCCGGGGTCCCTGACGACGGCCCGCACCTGACGCAGATCGGCGGCCAGCGGCTCGGGCACCGCCCCGGCGAAGTGGCCGAGCACCGTCTCGATGGCCCGTGCGGTCTCGTCCCGGGTGCCCTCGGCGAGGAGTTCACCGCGCACGCCGTCCACGAATTCCAGCTCGATCCGCGCGGGGTCCGGCAGCGCGGGGGCCGGCGCGACGTACCGCAGCAGGCCGCTGTGCAGCAGTTCCGCGAGGTGCCAGGTGCGGGCCTCGGGGAGCAGGGTGCGGCGTACGAGCTCCAGGATCCGCAGGTTGAGCGGTACGGCGGCGCACAGCTGGGCGAGGTGACGGGTGGTCGGGCTGAGCCGTGCGCGGGCGCGCCGCACCAGCTCCGTCGCGGGCGGGGGGCGGGGCGGGGTGTGCTGCCGTCGCGAGTCGGTGAGGACGTCGGTGAGGACCGTCGGAGCGGTCGGGCCGGTGGGGTGGCTCGGGGCAGTCGGGGCGGTCGGGGCGGTCGGGGCGTCGAGGGAGGCGGTGACGATCCGTGCCTCGTACGCCTCCGGCTCCGCGTGGGCGACGAAACGGCCCCACCGGTGCAGCGCCTGCCCCGTCAGCTCCAGCACCGGGACGGGCAGGGCGCGCGGGTCGGCGAAGTCCACGTCGCCCTGCCACACGAGGGCGAAGTCGTCGGGGCGCCAGGACCAGCGGCCGTTGGCGGCGAAGGGGCCCGGGCTGGTCAGCGCGGCCTTGTGCGGAGGGACGGGGCCCCGGGACCACAGGTGTTCGGGGAGGACGTTCACCACGGCGACGGAGGCACGTTTCGCCCAGCGGGCGAGCCGGTGCCGGGCGGTCCCGTCGGCCCAGCGGTCGCCGTGCAGATCGGTGAGGACGAGGACGACATGCCGGCCGGGGGCGTCGGGCAGCCGGGGCGCCCCGTCGCCGCCCACCGTCCGTCCGGTGCGCTCGCCGAGGTCGGCCGGGGCGGACCGGCCGGTGCGCTGTCCGGCCTCCGCGTCCGCCGCCCGGTCGTCCCGGCCGGTGCGCCGCGCGGGCGGCCAGCGGTACACCCGTACGTCGCGGAACGCCCGGGAGCGGGCGAGCGCTCCGGCGAACCGCTCGGCCGTGCCGGACCACAGGGCCATCGAGCGCCCGGCGTCGACCACCAGCGACACGATCGCACGCCGCTCACCGCCCGTCCGTCCCCGCACGAGCCGCGCGGCCGGCCCGTTGTCCCCCGCGCCCCGCCCGCGGCGGCGCATCGGGCGCAGGGCCTGTGCCCAGGACACGGCGTCATCGGGGCCAGGACCGGCGGTCGTCGGGCGGACCGGGATGCCGTGGGCCGCCCGCGGCTGCGGGCCGTCACCCGCGCCGGACGGTGGGGGACCGTCGGCGGGGCCGTTGGCAGGGCGGGGCTCCGGGCCAGGGGAGGTCATACCGGGTCCGCTGAGTCGAGAGGGCGCCACAAGGCGTGCAGCAGGCGGTTCAGGGAGGCCTCGTCGGGGCCGGACGGGGCGGTGCGCAGGTACTCGGAGTCGAGGAGCTGGTCGGTGGCCAGGGCGCCGCCGGCCAGGGAGCGGCCGAGGAAGTCACGGATGAGGGTGAGGCGCTCCGCGCCGTCGCCGGTGGCGAAGCGGGCGGCCAGGGAGCCGGCGAGGCGTTCGGCACTCGGGGCCGGCATCTCCAGGCACAGGCAGTGCCTCAGGAGGTCGGCGGGCAGGGCGCGTTCCCCGCCGCAGGTGATGACGACGAAGGGGAAGGCGCGGCATCGGATCCTGCCGTGATGCACGGTGTACGTGCCGTCCGGGTCGTCGGTGTGCACCACCACGTCCGGCTCCCGGGACCGTATCCGGGACAGCTCGGGGATGCGGAACTCTCCGTCGGCAATGATGCCCGTCAGCCCGTCGAGCAGGTCGAGGTCGGCCTTGTCCAGGTCGTCGATGAGCAGCACCCGGGGTGCCTCGCGCGGGATCAGCGCCGTGCCCAGGGGCCCGAGCTGGAAGAAGTCGCCGAGGCCGCCGGCCGTGTCGGTGTCCGTGCCCCGGGAGGCGCCGCGTATCGCGGCGTCCTGTAAGCGGCCGACGGCGTCGTAGTCGTAGAGGCCGTCGGCCAGGGTGGTGCTGCCGGTGATCCGCCAGTGCAGGACCCGGCCGAGTCCCAGCTCGCGGCTGACGCGGTACGCCAGGCTGGACCTGCCGCTGCCCAGCGGCCCGGTGACGATCAGCGGCCGGCGCAGGAACAGCGCGGCGTTGACCATGTCGGCCTCCTGGACGGAGACCCGCCGCATCGTCATGTCGCCCGCCCCGAGGCGCCGGAGCGTGGCGGCCTCGTCCCGCGGCGGTGGTCCGGGGACGACCGGGCCTCCGTCGAAGTCGCGCCAGGGGGGCGGCGGGGGGAGCCGGTCGGTGACGGGCGCCGCCGGGGCCGGCCCGGCCGAGCCCCGGTAGAGCCACCAGGAGTGGCTCGCGTGCTGCGGCTCGGGGGCCGTGGCGCGCCGCGCCGTGCGCCCGGACTCGCCGTTGCCCTCCACAGCCACCCCCTTCGTCTGCCCGTCGTCCTGCCCGGCCCGTCGTCACCTGTCGTCCTGCCCGGCCCGTGCGTCATGTCCCGGTGCGGGTGTCCCCGTACGTCTCGGCTGCCTTGCCCGACAGGACCGGTTCCGGGAACTCGGGGAGCCGGTTCGGGTCGTCCCACAGCACGGCGAGGCCGGGCCGGGGGCCGTCCGCGCTCCCCTCATGGTCCTGGGTCTCCGGCAGGGACCGCAACCGCACCATCCGGTCGAGGAGTTGACCACAGGGGCCGTCCAGCGTGGCCTCCACGGCGGTGCGGACCCGTTCGCCGAGCGGTCCGTTGTGGTTCCACACCAGCACGGGCAGTCCGGCGTGCAGGGCGACGTAGAGCTCCTCACGGCCCCGGGGCCGGTCCGGCGGTGCGCCCAGGGTCATCAGGACGACGTCCGGGCTCTGTTTCAGGCGCGGGTAGTTCTCCCGCACGTCGCCGACGCAGCGGTAGGCGTGCGGGGCCGCGGTGCCGGCGGCGAGCGCGTCCCAGCGTTCGTTCCAGACGCGGTGCAGCTGCAGCGCCTCGGTCCGCTCCAGGCTGCGGACGACGACCGGGTAGTCCTGCCAGAACGGGGGGCCGCCGGGGTCGCCGTCCCACAGCGGCTCGTCGCCGAACGCCAGGTTCCGGCACCACTGCTCGACCGGTTCGTTCAGCAGCGACAGCGGCAGGACGAACTCCAGCACGATGCCGCCGCGGTGCCGGCACAGGCGGGCCTCCTCGCGGTCCACAAGGGCGGCGACATGGCGGCGCAGCCGGTCACGGGGCACGGAGGAGTCGTCCCGCCGGCGCGGCTCCCAGGTGTCGCCGGTGCTGGTCCAGCAGGTGACGTCGACCCGGTCCGGTGTGCTGACCGAGGGGCAGAGCCGGATCAGTACGTAGGCCGCGTGCTCGCCGCCGGCCGCCGTCAGCGGGCCGTCGTCCGCGCCGGCGCGCTCGAGCATGCGGCGGGCGAGGGCCGGGTCGCCGGTGGCGTCCCGGACCTGGCGTGCGACCCAGTCGCGGACCGGTTCGCCGCGCTCCGGGGACAGCACGGACGCCAGTGCGGTCAGGAACCGCACGGCCGGCGGTACGCCGTCGGCGGGCCAGTTGGTGTGCGCGAGCAGCTGGTGGGCCTCCCAGGCGGTGTTGACGCCGGGCGGCAGCGGCCCGAAGTGCGGTCCGGCGGCGGCCCGGTAGACCTCGTCCAGCTCGGGCACCGTGGTGCGGTCGAGGCCGGCGAGCAGGCCGCGCAGCGCCTGTTCGGCGGCCTCCTCGAAGACGGGCAGGGCCACGGTGTGGGCGAGCGAGGCGGCGTGCCGGGACGGCAGGTCGTAGTCGGCCAGGTACTGCACGGCCTCGGTGAGGGCACGCCAGCCGCGGGGCACGGCGGCGAAGGCCCGCACCATGGCGATGACATGGATCTTCTTCTCGGGCGACTCGGGCACGGACACCCGTTCCCGCAGCCGCTCCATGGCCTCGATGACGCAGAGCCGCCGGTTGCCGATCTCGTCGAGCACCGACACCTTCATCAACGCGTCCGCCAGGCGTGCGGCCGATTCCGGATCGTGCACCGCCCCCGGCACGGCGTCAGGCGTCGTCACGCAGCCGGTGCGGCCAGGTCTGTCCGGCCTGTCGGATGAAACGCTGCACGTCGCTGGTATCCCCCTCCATGACCCGGACGGCCGCGACCAGGGCCGCCGGCCCCTCCTCGAACTCGTCGCAGCGGCGGACGAGATGGAGGAGCTGAAGCCGCGGACGACTCTGCCGTGGAACCCCCCGGGCGATCCGGCCGGGCAGGAGGGACAGCAATGCCGCTCCCCCGTCCGACGCTATCGACTCCATTGCCAGCAAGTTTTCCACCAAAGGCCACAACTCGCCCTGCGCTGAGGGTTGTTGGCCGTAGTTGTATCCAGAAGGAAAATTCCCGGACAGCAGTTCACCAAAACGGGTCGCCTCCAACACGTCGAACGGGACCATCCGCGCGCCCCCGGCCGGATCCGGGGATGCGGGAAGCGCGGGGGCGATCACACCGACCGCCTGCGCGCGTTCCGCGTCCCAGACGCCGGCCCCCGTGAACTGCCCTTCCGGCCAGGTGCCTTTGCGCACTTCCAGCCGCCGGGCCCCGGCCTGCCATGCGCCGGTGACCCGCGCGTGGAGGCTCAGCCCCGAGCCCGCCCCGTCGTGCCCGAACGCCGTCACTGCCACTCCGTCGCGCTGTCCGCAGCGCCCGAGCGGAGCGGGTACGGCATCGGCGGGGCGCTCCAAGTGCAGTACGGCGAGGGGGTGCAGGGGACTGATCTCCTCGGCCCTCGCGGGCACCCGCCGCACCTCACCGCTCCCCCGGAACTCCGCCAGCACGAACCCGGCGGCCGGGACGCGATCGAGAACGGCGGCGCAGGTCAGCAGCGTGCGTTCGGCGACCAGGACCGCGGCCAGGGCGTATGGGCTGCCCGTCGGACCGAGGAGGCGCGCCTGCCAGGAGGGGGCGGCAGCGGGGCCGGAGACGTCGCCGGGAGGCGCTGCCACGCAACTCCTCCCCTGTATGCGCGAGTTGGGCACAACCGTGTGCGGCAGGGTAGGGCAGGCGCCGGGGCGGCGCCAGACCGGCAAGGAAGGAGAGCGAGGGCGGCGCAGGTCCGTCAGGGGCGGGGAGCGAGGGCGGCGCAGGTCCGTCAGGGGCGGGGAGCGAGGGCGGCGCAGGTCCGTCAGGGGCGGGGAGCGAGGGCGGCGCAGGTCTGTCAGAGGGCAGGTCCGTCAGGGGCGGGGAGCGAGGGCGGCGCAGGTCTGTCAGAGGGCAGGTCCGTCAGGGGCGGGGAGCGAGGGCGGCGCAGGTCTGTCAGAGGCCGGAAGGCGGCTCGCCGGCGACCGCCGGGATCCGGCCGATCCAGTCGCTCAGGGTGCGGATGGCGGGCGGAGCTCCCTCGCCGTCGCGGGCGAGGGTGCGGTGGACGGAGCGGACCAGCTCGGGGCGGCGCAGCACCGCGTGTGCGGCGGCCGGCGCGCCGGTTGCCGCGAAGGCGAGGCCGAGGCCCGCCCAGGCCGACGGGGAGTGGGGGTCGCGGGCGAGGACGCGGGCGTACCCGTGCTCGGCGCGCTCGGCGTCCCCCTCGCACAGCGCGATGTCCGGAGCGGTCAGCTCGGGGTCGCGTCCGGCGGCGTAGCTCTCGCCGTGGGCGTGCGCGGCGACGGCGCCGGGTCCGGTGAGGGCGGCGCGCCGGAGTTCGCCCCTGGGGTCGGGCGGCCCGTAGCGGGGGTCGGTGCGCACCTCGGAGGGGACCTCGGGGAGGGTGTGCGGGTCGGTGCCGTCCCGCCAGGCGCGGGCCAGCAGGCGTACGCCCTCGGCGTCCGGGACGGTGTGCCGGGCCCGCCAGACCGCCTGCAGGTCGGCGGTCTCCTGCCGGGCGAGGGCCTCCGCGTCCGCGGGGACCGGTTCCTCCGCCCAGGCGGCGGCCTGCTCGGTCATGGCGGCCACGAACCGCCGCCCCAGAGGGGTCAGCGGGGCACGGGACTCGAGGGTGCGCAGGGCCTGGGTGATGGCCTCGCGCCACAGGGCGAACTCGAAGTGAGCCAGGCGGGCGGCCGTGCCGTCGAGCGCATGGCGTTCGACGCGCCAGAAGTCGGCGACGCCCGCGAAGGAGTAGGCGCCGTGCAGCAGTCCGGAGGCGGGCCGGGGGTCACCGCGCCACGGCGCGTACAGCAGTTCCTGACGCCCGGAGTCCGGCGCCGCGTCTCCGTCCCCGCTCCCGTTCCTGTCCCCGTCCCCCGGGGCCTCCTCGCAGAGCGGCAGTTGGTGCAGCAGGCCGTTGAGCACCGAGTGGCGTGCCTCGTGCACCAGCGTCGCGGCGAGGTCGCCGGTGTCCTGGTGCAGCGACATCAGCGCGCTGCCGAAGGCCTCGTTGTAGGAGGCGCTGGTCGGGCGGTACCGGGGGGCCTCGGGGAGCGGCACCAGGACGCGCAGGGCGGTGGCCCGCAGCGCCGCGGCGTGCGGGTGCCGGCGGCGGAGGGCGGCGTCGGCGTCCTGGAGCATCGTCCGCCAGCGGCCTGCCTCGGCCGGGGTGAGCGGCGTGACCGGCTGAGGGGCGGTGCGGAAGTCGCGGTAGGGGTCGCTGTCGTCGAGGACCAGGGTGCCGTCGGCGGCACGGTGCAGCGGCTGCCAGCCGGCCTCCGCGAGCGCGAGGTCGGCGGGGAGGGGGAAGGTCCGGTCCGCCACCGTCAGCCGGGCGGGTCCGGACGCGGGGATCCGCAGGACGGCCACCGGGTGCCCTCCGGGGCCGTCGGCCGGGTGTGCGGGCAGGTTCATCCGGCCCAGGGTCGGCAGGGATACGGCGTCGCCGAACACGGGCAGGTCGATGTCGGTGGGGCAGCCGGCGCGCAGGGCCGCCGCCGCGGCGAGGGCGTGAAGATAGCCGAGCTCCTGCCAGAGGGCAGGGGCGTCTGCGTCGGCGTCGTTGCCGTCCTTGCCGTCCTTGCCGTCCTTGCCGTCCTTGCCGTCGTTGCCGTCCTTGCCGTCCTTGCCGTCCTTGCCGGCGTTGGCGGCGTTGGCGGCGTTGCCGTCCTTGTCGGCGTTGGCGGCGTTGCCGTCCTTGCCGGCGTTGCGGGCATTGCCGGCGTTGCGGGCATTGCCGGCGTTGGCGGCCTTCGGGACGCGCAGGCGGTCGAGCACCCGGACCGCCCATATCCCGAGGCCGGGGTGGTCGAGGAGGTCGGCCACCACGTCCGGGTGGTCCCGCTCGACCCGCATCAGGAGGTCCAGCGGTGTGGTGAGGGGGGAGAGCGGCGGGGCCTTGTCTGCGCCTGCGGCCCGGGCGGCCTCGACGACGGCGCGCAGCATCAGCATGCGGCGGCCGCGTTCCACCGCCCGCATCCGTCCGGCGGTCGCCGGGGACATGCGGCCGGCGGCGAGGTCGTCCAGATCCGACAGCGGGACGCGATGCCGCGTCGTGGCGGTCATCGGCGGCGGCCTCAGTGCCGGTCGGGGGCGCAGTCGACGGCGAGATAGGGACTGCCGGCGCCGCCGCTCGCGCTCTGCGCGGCGGTCCTCTCGCCCAGATGCCGTACGAGGGAGGACAGGGCGTCCGTGACCGAGTCGTCGCGGAGGGCCATCACCTCCCGCAGACCGCAGCGGCTGAGATCGATGACATCGGTCTCGATCTCGGTCGCGGACGTCGTCACTGACTGCTCCTTAGCGCTTCGTGCTCCCCGGGTGTCCGCACCCTGATGCTCCCCCTGATACCAGAGTGCCGGGGGCGACAACGTACCGTAATCGATGCCCACTTCGTGGAGGCGGGGCCGATCTCGTGCCGTGTCACGCCGACCGTTTCCCGGAAGCGGTCTTCTTCGTCGCCGACGTCTTCTTGGCCGTCGGCTTCTTCGCGGTGCTCTTCGTGCCGCTGCCCTTTGCGGATGCGCTCTTTGCGGCGGTCTTCTTGGTGCTCGTCGACTTGCGGGAGGAGGACGCCGTCTTCTTGGCCGGGGTCTTCTTGGCGGTGGACTTCTTGGGGGAGGTGCGGGAGGTCTTGCGCTGCGGGAGGGGCTTGACCTCGGCCTCCTCCGCGGATTCGCCGCGGGACTCGCGGGCCGCGCGGACGCTGTTCTCCAGGGCGGCCATCAGGTCCAGGACCTTGCCGCCGCGCTCGGGCTCGGGCAGCTCCGGCGGGGTCTCGCCGGCGGCCTTGGCGGCGATGACCTCCTCCAGGGCCTCGCGGTACTCGTCGTGCAGGTCCTCCAGGTCGACCTCGCCGAGGGTCTCCATCAGGGCGTCCGCGAGGTCGAGCTCCTTGTCGCGGACGGTCACGTCGGTGTCGGGGGCGACGCCCTCGGGTGCGCGCACCTCGTCCGGCCAGAGCAGTCCGTGCATCGCGATGGCGTCGCCGACCACCCGCAGCATGCCCAGCCGCTCGCGGCCGCGCAGCGCGAACTTCGCGATGGCAACTTTGTTGCTGCGCTTGAGGGCCTCGCGCAGCAGGGTGTACGGCTTGGCGGCCGGTGCTCCGCTCGCCGCCAGGTAGTACGCGGAGTCCATCTGCAGCGGGTCGATCCGGTCGCTGGGCACGAAGGCGACGATCTCGATGGTCCTGGCGGTCGGGATCGGCAGATGGGCCAGGTCCTCGTCGGTGATCGGGATGATCGTGCCGTCCGCGTCCTCGTAGCCCTTGCCGATCTCCTGGTTGCTGACCTCGCGGTTTTCCAGTTCGCAGAATTTGCGGTACCGGATCCGGCCGCCGTCCTCGATGTGGATCTGGCGGAAGGAGATCGAGTGGCTCTCGGTGGCGTTCACCAGCTTGATCGGGATGCTGACCAGGCCGAACGAGATCGCGCCGTTCCAGATGGACCTCACGTGCGACACCTTCCCGACCGTTTGTCATGTTTTGCGTGAGATTCTCATCGTATGGCGCCTATCACTGAGGTGGAGGGGCGGCGGCTCCCGCTCAGCAATCTGGAGAAGGTGCTGTATCCCGCCACCGGGTTCACCAAGGCGGAGGTACTGCACTACTACGCGACCGTGGCGGAGGTGCTGCTGCCGCATCTGCGGGACCGCGCGGTGTCGTTCCTGCGCTATCCGGACGGGCCCGGTGGGCAGGTGTTCTTCACCAAGAACGTGCCGCCGGGTACGCCCGACTGGGTCACCACCGCCGAGGTGCCCAGGTCGGAGGGGCCGTCGCGGATGGTCCTGGTGCAGGACCTGCCGAGCCTGATGTGGGCGGCGAACCTGGTGACCGAGTTCCACACCCATCAGTGGCTGGTCCAGAACCCCGGGGAGGCGGACCGGATCGTCTTCGACCTGGACCCCGGGCCGCCCGCGACGATCGTCCACTGCTGCGAGGTCGCGCTGTGGCTGCGGGACCGGCTCGCCGCGGACGGGATCGAGGCGTACGCGAAGACCTCCGGCTCGAAGGGGCTGCATCTGCTGGCGGCGGTGCGGGGCGCCTCGCCCGAGCGGGTGTCGGACTACGCAAAGGGGCTGGCGGTGGAGGCGGAGAAGGCGATGCCCCGGCTGGTGCTGCACCGGATGACGCGCAGCCTGCGGCCGGGGAAGGTCTTCGTCGACTGGAGCCAGAACGCCGCCCGGAAGACCACGGCCGCCCCGTACACCCTGCGCGCCCGGGCGGAACCGCTGGTGTCGGCACCGGTGACCTGGGAGGAGGTCGAGGAGTGCCGGTCACCGGACGGGCTGTCGTTCACCGCGCCCGACCTGGGGCCGCGCCTGACGGACTACGGCGATCTGCTGGCGCCGCTGCTGGATCCGGACCACGCGGGGACGCTGCCGTGAACGAGGGCACCCACGCCCAGTGCCCAGCCCGCGCCCGGTGCCTCCTCACACCCGCGTCCACGTGTTCCGGTCGCGGGCCATCGCGTACAGGGCCTCCACATCGGCCGGCTTGAGGACGCCGCCCTGCCGGGCCAGCCCCGGCACATCCGCGTCCGTCAGCACCCGCACCTCGCGCGGCGCCGCCGCGACGTCCACCCTGGAGGCACCCGCCAGGACCAGCACCGGGCGCACCTCGGCGGTCAGGGCGTGGCAGGCGCGGTCGGCGCAGGCTCGGACGAGCCGGAGCAGCGGTTCCGGCCTGCGGTGGCCCAGCGTGACGTGGGGGTCGGTGACCGTCACCCGCTGCTTGTGGGCGTAGCGGCTGTGGACGGCGTACAGGCCGCCGGGGCCGATCAGCAGGTGGTGGATGCGGTCGCCGCCGGGCAGCGGGACGGAGTGCAGGGTGCGCCAGCCGGCGCCGTCCATGCGGTCCAGTGCCTCGCCCACCGTCTGCTCCGCGGTGAGCCCCCTGCGGCGCGGGTCGGGGCGCAGCAGCCGGGCGGGGTCCGGATCGCGGTCGAGGGCGATCAGCAGGGCCTCGCCGGGGCGGTTGGGTGCGAGGTCGTCGTCGGGGTGCAGGGACAGTCGCGCCAGCTCGACGGGGGTGGGGACGGGGGGCGGGCCGACGGAGACGGGGCCGGTGAGGTAGGGGCCCAGCGCCTGCAGCACGTCCTCCTCGTGGTCCTGGCGGAGCAGGTTGACGCGGGCCGCCTCGCGGTCGTACCAGGCGAGGCTCCTGCCGTCCGGGTGGCGGACGTAGAACCGTTCGCGGCCGGCCTGCCGGGTCGGTATGACGCGCAGTCCATTCATGCACCATCACCCCAGTCCATGGGAACAGGCGGGGTGCTGCAGGGGCAAGAACCCGGCTACCTTGGGTAGGAGTTGGGGATCGTGGGGAGGCGCCCGTTGCGAACCCGCCGAGAGCGACCCGACGTACCGGCTCCGGACCGTCCGTGGGACGAGATCGTGCCCGGTCTGTGGATGGGTGGACACGAGTTCACAGGCCGTTCCGGACGGCTGCAGCTCGCGGTGGTCCGGCGTGAGTTCGATCTGGTGCAGACACTGCTGCGGCTGCCGGGGTACGGGCCGGACCAGGGAGTCGAGCACCAGGTGTGGCCGATCCCGGACGGGCCGCTGGACGGTACGCAGCTGGCCGGGGTGATCCGGCTGGCGGAGGCGGTGTGCGAGGCGCTGGAGCGCGGCCGTACGGTCCTGGTGCGCTGCTACCACGGGTACAACCGTTCGGGTCTGGTTGTGGCGCATGCGCTGATGCGCGGGGGCGAGTCCGCGGACGCCGCGATCCGCCTGATCCGCGCCCGCCGCTCGCCGTGGGCCCTGCACAACGACCTGTTCGTCGACTATCTGCGCACGGGCCTGCCCACGGTGCGGCAGCTGGAGGAGCTGGCCGAATAGGCACCGCCGGTCCGGATCTCCTCGGCGGCGTCACCCTGGACGCGGGGGCGGCGGCCGCGCGAATAGGGTGTGCGCAGCCGAAAGCGGTTCAAGAACGTCTCATCAGGAGTCCCGTGCCCGTCAGCCGCCGCATGCGCGCCCTTCGCCGTGCCGCCGTCGTCGCGACGGTGCTGGCGGCGGCCGTGGGCTGCGGCGACAGCGGCGGGCTGCGGGCGGCGGGCGAGACACCGACCGCGATCAGTCCGGCGCGGCTGTGGCCCGAGCTGACGCCGGCGTCGAGCCCGGCGTACGAGCTGGGCGAGGTGGACACCGAGGTGGTCAAGGGCGTCGCCGTGCCCGGTGACGACATCCGCAAGGTGGATCCGGTCGCGGTGGTGCGGGCCGAGATCGCCGCGCACCCGGAGGAGTACGAGGGCGCGAAGGCGCCGTACCGGGACACTGCCGGGGCGATGGGCAAGTGCGGTGAGGGCGAGAGTGGACGCCGGCGCCCCGGGTGCCCGGTGCTGAAGCCCTACTACCGGGACCTGACGGGTGACGGGCGGGCCGATCTCACGCTGGGCGTGCGGCTGATGCCGGAGGATCTGACCGGCGTGCGCGTCTACACGGTGCACAAGCACCGGCTGGTGCAGGTCATGGCGTACGACGACGCCCTGAGCGGGGTCGAGCTGGCCGGGCGTTCGGTGATCATCCGCTCGCCGTCGGAGGTCGCCGGGTACGAGTACCGGCTGCAGTGGACCTGGGACCCGCGGCAGCGGGCGATGCTGCTGACGCACGACGAGATGCTCCCGACCGGCCGCAAGCGGCCCTCGCAGCAGCACTCGCCGGGCGCCGGCCCCACGTCCGGGCCCGCGCCCTCGCGGTCGCCGTCCGCGCAGTCGTCGCAGTCCGCGCAGTCGTCGCAGTCCGCGCAGTCGTCGCAGTCCGCGCAGTCGTCGCCGGCGGGCGTCCCGTGAGGCTCGGGCTGCCCCGCTGGACCGGGCCGCTCGCGGTGCGGGCCGCCGTGTTCATCACCGTGATGTGCTGTGCGCTCGCCGCGCTGCTCGGTGTGCTGGTGCACGTCCAGGTGACCGATCAGACCGTCGGCCAGGCGCGGGACACCGCGCTGCGGCGGCTGACCGAGGCGACCCGCGCCTACGAGGCGGGGGACGCGCCGCGCGGCGGAGCCGCGGTGGACCCGCCGGGACTGCCGGCCGAGCTGCGCGAGCTGGCCGTCTCCGGCCGGCGCGGCACGATGCTGGCACGCCACCAGGGCCGGCCGACGATGTGGGCGGCCGGACCGGTGGACGGCAGGAGGGCGCTGGCCGTGCGGGTCGACTACGCGCAGGGCGAGCGGACCATCGACGGACTCGACCAGGCGATCGTGGCCTCCTCGGCGCTGGCGATCGGGGCCACGCTGCTCGTCGGCGCCTTCGCGGTGACCCGGGTGACCCGGCGGCTGCACGCCACCGCGCGGGTGGCCCGGCGGATCAGCGCGGGCGACCTCGACGCGCGGGTGAACGACCCGCGCGCCCGGGACCGGACGCGCCCGCAGGACGAGGTGGCCGCGGTGGCCGCGGCGCTGGACTCCATGGCGGCCTCGCTGCAGGGGAAGCTGCTCGCCGAGCAGCGGTTCACCGCGGACGTGGCGCACGAGCTGCGCACGCCGCTGACCGGGCTGCACGCGGCGGCCGAGCTGCTGCCTCCGGGGCGGCCGACCGAGCTGGTGCGCGACCGGGTGGCGGCGCTGCGCACGCTCACCGAGGACCTGCTGGAGATCTCCCGGCTGGACGCCCGGCGCGAGCGGCTGGATCTGGACACCGTGCAGCTCGGGGCGCTGGCCCGGCGCGTGGTGCGCGCCTCGGGGACCGACACGGAGGTCGAGGTCGTACGGGACGCCACCGTGGAGACCGACCGGCGCCGGCTGGAGCGGGTGCTGGGCAATCTGGTGGCCAACGCCCACCGGCACGGGCGGACGCCGGTGACACTCACGGTGGACGGGCCGGTGGTCACCGTGCGGGACCACGGGGACGGCTTCCCGGAGTACCTGCTGGCGCACGGGCCTCAGCGGTTCCGCACGGAGAGCGGGAAGAAGGGGCACGGGCTCGGGCTGACCATCGCACTGGGCCAGGCGGAGGTGCTCGGCGCCCGGCTGGACTTCGCGAACGCGCCCGACGGCGGTGCCGTGACCACGCTGACACTCCCTCAGAGCGGGGACGCAACCGCCAACGGTGTGGTCTGACGGGTTCTCCGATGGCGCAGTAAGGCGGGCGGTACCGCTGCAGGCGCTCCTAGTGTGACGACATGTGGCGACAAGTCACCTTCGACACGTTCGTCCCTCATATGGAGGTACTGCCATGTCCCTGCGCTCTCCCCGTCGACTGCCCATAGCGCTCGCCGCCGGCGCGCTGGCCGTCGCGGCCGCCATCACCCCCGCCGTCGCCAGTGACGGCGGAGACGACGGTGGTGGCGGCAACGCCAACAGCAACAGCAGCAGCAACAACAACCACTGGAGCCAGCAGCAGAGCGGCGACACCGGCGGCAACCAGCAGAGCGGGAACCAGCAGGGGGGCAATCAGCAGCAAGGGGGCAATCAGCAGGGCGGCCAGCAGCAGTCCGGCCAACAGCAGGGCGGGAACCAACAGCAGGGCGGCTACCAGCAAGGCTCGAACCACCAGCAGGGCGCCGGCAACCAGCAGACCGGCCAGCAGCAGGGTGGCTACCAGCAAGGCGGTAACCAGCAGAGCGGCCAGCAGCAGGGCAGCACACAGCAACAGGGCGGCTACCAGCAGGGCTCGAACCAGCAGCAGTCCGGCAACCAGCAGGGCTCGCACCACCAGCAGTCCGGCAACCAGCAAGGCTCCAACCACCAGCAGTCCGGCAACCAGCAAGGCTCCAACCACCAGAGCGGCGGGGGCGGCTGGGGCCAGCAGAGCGGCGGCAACGGCAACGTCCAGAACGGCGGCGGTGGCGGCGACTGGAGCAACCAGTCCAACCAGTCCGGCGCTGGCGGCAACGGCGACTGGGGCAACCAGTCCAACCAGTCCGGCGGCGGTGGCGGCAACGGCGACTGGGGCAACCAGTCGAACCAGTCCGGCGGCCACCACGACGACCAGGGCGAGTTCAAGGGCCGCGTCACCGCGGACCGGCTGGCGCTGCGCACCGCCCCGACCCGGGGTTCGCAGGTCATCCGCTACGTCCACCGGGGCGAGGTGGTCTCCATCTTCTGCAAGGCCCCCGGCGACCGGGTGGACGGCAACCCGCTGTGGTACCTGCTCACCGACGGCACCTGGGCCTGGGGTGCGGCCCGCTACATCGAGAACATCGGGCCGGCGCCACGCTGGTGCTGACCGGCAAAGCTCGCAACTCACGGCACTTGGGTAGGTTCCGGACATGAGCAAGGCCGGAATCACCCTGGCGGCGGCGGAGACGTCCGCGCCCCCCGTCCGTCTCCCCCGGCGCCGTGGCATCGAACTGGCCCTGATCCTCCTGGCCGTCCTGCTGTCGGTCTACGGCTACTGCGCCGTCGGACTCGCCAGGAACGGCTCCGTCCCGCCCGGCGCCGCCGGCTACGGCGCCGGGCTCGGCGTGCTCGCGCTGGTCGCCCATCTGGCGGTGCGGTTCCGCGCCCCGTGGGCCGACCCGCTGCTGCTGCCCATCGCCGTGCTGCTCAACGGACTGGGCCTGGTGCTGATCTACCGGCTGGACCTGGAGACGCCGCACGACCGGGCGGCCCCCACCCAGCTGGTGTGGTCCACGCTGGGCGTGGCGCTGTTCATCGTGGTGATCCTGGTGCTGCGCGACCACCGGGTGCTGCAGCGCTGCACCCGGCTGTGCGTGGCCGCCGCGCTGATCCTGCTCACCGTGCCGATCCTCTTCCCGGCGGTGAACGGGGCCCGCATCTGGATCAGGGTGGCCGGCTTCTCCATCCAGCCGGGCGAGTTCGCGAAGGTGCTGCTCGCGGTGTTCTTCGCCGCGTACCTGGCCGACAACCGCAAGGCGCTGACGTACTCCGGCCGCCGCGTCTGGCGGCTGCAGCTGCCCACCGGCCGGGTGCTGGGCCCGATTCTCGCCGTCTGGCTGGTGAGCGTGGGCGTGCTCGCGCTGGAGCGGGACCTCGGCACCTCGCTGCTGTTCTTCGGCCTGTTCGTGGTGCTGCTGTACGTCGCCACCGGCAAAGCGGGCTGGATCGCCGTCGGTCTGCTGCTGGCCTCGCTGGGGGCGGTGGCGGTGGGCCGGCTCGAGCCGCATGTGCACGGCCGGATCGAGACCTGGCTGCACCCGTTCTCCTCCATCGAGGCCGGCGAGGGACCGAACCAGCTAGCCCAGTCGCTGTTCGCCTTCGCGGAGGGCGGGCTGCTCGGCACCGGCCTGGGCCTCGGGCACTCGGTGCTCATCGGATTCGCCGTCAAGTCGGACTTCATCCTGGCCACCGCCGGTGAGGAGCTCGGTCTGGCCGGGCTGTCCGCGATCTTCCTGCTCTACGGGCTGCTGGTGGACCGCGGCTACCGGACGGGCCTGGCGCTGCGGGATCCGTTCGGGCAGCTGCTGGCGGTGGGGCTCTCCTCGATCGTGGCGCTGCAGGTGTTCGTGATCGCGGGCGGGGTGACCGGGCTGATCCCGCTGACCGGGATGGCGATGCCGTTCCTGGCGCAGGGCGGCTCTTCGGTGGTCACCAACTGGGCGATCGTGGCCCTGCTGGTCCGGCTGAGCCATTCCGCGCGCCGCCGGGCGGACGGAGGTGGGCGCCGGTGACCCGGTACATCCGGCACGCGGCCGCGTTCTGCGCCCTGCTGCTGGTGGCGCTGCTGGTGAACGCCGCGCGGGTGCAGCTCCTGCTGGCCGAGACCTACCGGGACAACCCGGCCAACCGCCGCGACACCATCGCCCGCTACCACCAGCCGCGCGGCGACATCCTGGTCGCCGGCCGCCCGGTCACCGGCTCCCGGGACACCGCGGAGCATCTGCGCTACGAACGGACCTACCGCGACGGGCCGTTGTACGCGCCGGTGACCGGCTTCGCCTCGCAGGAGTACGGCACGACGCTGCTGGAGCACACCGAGGACGCCCTGCTGTCCGGCACGGACCCGGTGCTGGCGCCGCTGCCGCTGTGGAACGAGTTCACCCGCTCCCGCAACGCGGGCGGCGACGTGGAGACCACGATCCACCCGGCGGCGCAGCGGGCGGCGTACGAGGGGCTGCGCTCCCGCAAGGGCGCGGTGGCCGCGGTGGAGCCCGCCACGGGGCGGATCCTGGCCCTGGTGTCCCTGCCCTCCTACGACCCGGAACTGCTGTCGGGCAACGGGGAGACGGCGCGGACCGCCTGGCAGCGGCTGAACGCCGACCCGGACAAGCCGCTGCTGAACCGGGCGGTGCGGCAGACGTATCCGCCGGGCTCGACGTTCAAGGTGATCACCGCGGCGGCGGCGCTGGAGGCGGGGGTGGCCGGCGACCTGGACGAGCCGACCGACTCGCCCGACCCGTATGTGCTGCCGGGGACCACGACCCGGCTGACCAACGGGGCGCGGGGCTGCGAGGACGCCTCGCTGCGGGAGGCCTTCACCCTCTCCTGCAACACGGTTTTCGCCAAGCTGGGGGTGAGGACGGGGCTGAAGGACATGGCGTCGACGGCGCACGCCTTCGGCTTCAACGACGAGGATCTGCGCATCCCGTTCCCGGTGGCCCGCAGCACCTTCGACACCACGGTGGACCGGGCGCAGCTGGCGCTGGCCTCGATCGGGCAGTACAACACGCGGGCGACACCGCTGCAGATGGCGATGGTGGCGGCGGCGGTGGCGAGCGGCGGGCAGGTGCGCGAGCCGTATCTGGTGGAGCGCACCACCCGGGCGAGCGGCGGCACGGTCTCCTCGGGCGGCTCCCGCCCCGTCCGGCGGGCGATGCAGCCGGGCACGGCGATGCGGCTGCAGCAGCTGATGCGGGGCGTGGTGGAGAAGGGCACCGGGGAACGGGCCGCGATCCCCGGCGCCGTGGTCGGCGGCAAGACCGGCACCGCCCAGCACGGCCTGGGCAACTCCGGTACGCCGTACGCCTGGTTCGTGGGCTGGGCGCAGGACCGCAGCGACATCCAGCCGAGGGTGGCGGTGGCGGTGGTGGTCGAGGACGCGGCGGCCAACCGCCGGGAGATCAGCGGCGGCGGCACGGCGGCCCCGATCGCCCGGTCCGTGATGGAGGCGGTGCTCGAGCCCTGAGACGTACCGGGCCGCGGCACGCCAGGAGCGACCCAGGAGCGGGCGCTGCCCTAGCTGCTGCCCGCCTCGATCGCCGCCTCGACCTCCGCGACCCGCTCCCGTTCCTCCGCCGCGAAGCGCTCCGCGTCCAGCTTCTCGGCGATCTCCTCGTCCTGGCGCATCAGCTGGTCCAGGCTTGCGTCGCCCATCTCCAGCACGCCCATGTCGACATACGCCTGCTGCAGGCGTCTGCCCCACAGGCCGATGTCCCGGACGCAGGGCACGATGCGGCTGAACAGCAGTCTGCGGAACAGGGCGAGGAACTCCGAGCGCTCGCTGTACTCCTCCGCCTCGGCCTTCGGCACGCCGAAGTTCTCCAGCACCTCGACGCCGCGCAGCCGGTCCCGCATCAGGTAGCAGCCCTCGATGACGAACTCCTCGCGCTCGCGCAGTTCGGCGTCGGTGAGCTGCTTGTAGTAGTCGCGCAGGGCCATCCGGCCGAAGGCGACATGGCGGGCCTCGTCCTGCATCACGTAGGCGAGGATCTGCTGCGGCAGCGGCTTGTCGGTGGTGTCCCGGATCATGCCGAAGGCGGCCAGCGCCAGGCCCTCGATCAGCACCTGCATGCCGAGGTAGGGCATGTCCCAGCGGGAGTCCCGCAGGGTGTCGCCGAGCAGGGACTGGAGGTTGTCGTTGATCGGGTAGAGCAGCCCGATCTTCTCGTGCAGGAAGCGGCCGTAGATCTCGGCGTGCCGGGCCTCGTCCATCACCTGGGTCGCCGAGTAGAACTTGGCGTCCAGGTCCGGCACCGACTCCACGATCCGGGCGGCGCAGACCATGGCGCCCTGCTCTCCGTGCAGGAACTGGCTGAACTGCCAGGAGGCGTAGTGCCGGCGCAGCTCGCCCCGGTCCCGGTCGCTGAGCTTGTCCCAGTGTCTGGTGCCGTACAGGCTCATGGACTCGTCGGGGGTGCCGAGCGGGTCGTACGGATCGACCTCCAGGTCCCAGTCGATCCGCTTCTGGCCGTCCCACTGCTTGTCCTTGCCCTTCTGGTAGAGGGCGAGCAGCCGTTCCCGGCCGTCGTCGTACTCCCAGCTGAAGCGGGCCGCGCCGGTGGCGGGCACCTGCCAGTGGGAATCACCCGGTTCGGTGGCGTAGCGGTCGAAGGTGGGCATGTCTCGCAGGCTCACACGGAGTAGACGCGGGGTCAACAAGTACTGCGCGAGGGATTGACGGGCTTGCTGACGGGCAGTCTCATAAGACCGAGTCAGACAGGACGGGTGAGTCACGCCGGGCACCCGCCGATCCGGTACGACGAGGTGGGACAGTCATGACGACCCTCACGGACGCCGACGCGCTCGACGGCATGCGCGACGCACTCGGACTGCTCAAGGACCGGGAGCAGGTGGCCCAGCGGCTGCTGGAGGCGTCCGCCCGGCACTCCTTCGACCCGGACAAGGAGCTGGACTGGGACGCGCCCTTCGAGGAGGGCAAGTGGTTCTGGCCGCCGGAGCTGGTCTCGCTGTACGGCACGCCGCTGTGGAAGCGGATGAGCGAGGAGCAGCGCATCCTGCTCTCCCAGCACGAGGCGGCGGCGCTGGCCTCGCTCGGCATCTGGTTCGAGCTGATCCTGATGCAGCTGCTGGTGCGGCACATCTACGACAAGGCGGCCACCAGCGCGCATGTGCGGTACGCGCTCACCGAGATCGAGGACGAGTGCCGGCACTCGAAGATGTTCGCCCGGGTGATCAGCCGCGGTGACACGCCCTGGTACCCGGTGAGCCGGATCCACCACAACCTGGGCCGCCTGTTCAAGACGATCTCCACCACGCCCGGTTCCTTCACCGCCACGCTGCTCGGCGAGGAGGTGCTGGACTGGATGCAGCGGCTCACCTTCCCCGACGAGCGGGTCCAGCCGCTGATCAGGGGCGTCACCCGCATCCATGTGGTGGAGGAGTCCCGCCACGTCCGCTACGCCCGCGAGGAGCTGCGCCGGCAGATGGTGACCGCCCCCAGGTGGTCCCAGGAGTTCACCCGGCTCACCTCCGGCGAGTTCGCCCGCGTCTTCTCCGTCGCCTTCGTCAACCCCGAGGTCTACACGAACGTGGGCCTGGACAAGCGCGAGGCCATGGCGCAGGTCAAGGCGAGCGCCCACCGCCGCGAGGTGATGCAGACGGGCGCGAAGCGCCTGACGGACTTCCTGGACGACATCGGCGTACTGCGCGGAGTGGGCCGGCGGCTGTGGAAGTCGTCGGGCCTGCTGGCCTAGGGACCTTCCGTCCGCCGGTCAGCTGGTCCGCCGGTCTGCCGGCCTGCCGGGCCCGGGCGCGCACGGGACTCCCGGGCTCAGGCGCGCACGGGACTCCCGGGCCCGGGCGCGCACGGGACTCCCGGGCTCAGGCGCGCACGGGACTCCCGGGCCCGGGCGCGCACGGGACTCCCGGGCTCAGGCGCGTACGGGTAGCCCGGGCGCGGGAGGCCACCGCACGGCCCCCGCCAGGCGCGACCGGACCGGCCTGCGGCGATTACCCTGCAACCCATGACCGCCGCCCCCGCCTACCGGCGACTCAGCGTCGAGGAGCGCCGCAGCCAGCTGCTGACCGCCGCGCTGGACCTCTTCGCGCACCACCCACCGGAGGAGATCTCCCTCGACGACGTGGCCGAGGCGGCCGGAGTGTCCCGCCCCCTGGTCTACCGCTACTTCCCCGGCGGAAAGCAGCAGCTCTACGAGGCCGCGCTGCGCTCCGCCGCCGACGAGCTGCAGCACTGCTTCGACGAGCCGCACGAGGGCCCCCTGCTCCCCCGCCTCTCCCGCGCCCTCGACCGCTATCTCGCCTTCGTCGACGAGCACGACACCGGCTTCAGCGCCCTGCTGCAGGGCGGCAGCGTCGTCGAGACCTCCCGGACGACGGCGATCGTCGACGGGGTGCGCCGGGCCGCCGCCGACAACATCCTCAGCCACCTGGAGGTGCCCGACCCCGGCCCCCGGCTGCGCATGACCATCCGCATGTGGATCACCGCGGTGGAGGCGGCCTCGCTGATCTGGCTGGACGAGGGCAAGCAGCCGCCCGCGGACGAGCTGCGGGACTGGCTGGTGGAGCAGTTCGTGGCCGCGCTGGAAGTCACGGCCCGGCGCGACGCCCAGACGGAGGCCCTGTTCCGGGTGCTGGCCGCGGACCTCTGAGCGCGGGGCGGGACACTGGTGGCGTGAAGAGCGAAGACACCCCCTTCGAGGGCGGGCCCATGGACGGCCGTGTCCTGCCCGTCCTGCTGGGCATCACCGGGCACCCGCCCAAGACGTACCGCATTCCCGTGCCGGCGCCGGACGGCGGACCGCCCACGGTGCTGGTGTATGTGCGGACGCCGCGCGGGGGCGGCGGGCGGACGGGCCTGAGCCGGGGGTGGAAGTACGTCTACGCCCCGGAGGGCGCCCCGTCCCGCCGCCCGAGGTGGCCGTGGTCGCGGCCCTCGGCACCGCGGGAGGCCGCTGATCCAGACGCCACGCCGAAGGGCAAGCCGGACGACGCGGACGGGTGACCCGGTTGCGCCGAACCGCGCACACTCGGCGAGCGGGGTACGACAAGCCGTCTGATGCTCGCGATGCGGAGCGGAGGGGCCGTCCCGCATCGGAGGTGACGTCGTGTCAGGAGTGCTTCTGCGTCTGGTGTGTTCGGCAGCGGTGGCGGCCGGGACCGTGCTCGCGCCGATGCCGGCGGCGGCCGCCCCGGCGCCTCCGGCGTCCGGAGAGCGCAGCGCGGCACGGCTGCTGACGGAGCTTCAGCGGCTGTACCGGGAGGCGGAGAAGGCCACCGAGGCGTACAACGCCACCGAGGAACGGCTGAGGAAGCAGCGCGCCCTGGCCAAGCGGCTTCAGGGCGCCCTGGCCCGCACCCGGCACTCCCTGCACGACAGCCGCAGCACCGCCGGACGGCTGGCCCGGCAGCAGTACCAGAGCCGCAGCGACCTCTCCCCCTATCTGCGGCTGCTGCTCGCCCGGGACGCGCGGGGAGTCCTCGACCAGGGGCAGGTGATCGGGCAGCTGGCCCGGCAGCGGGCGCGGACGGTGGGCCGGCTGACCGGCGATGCGCAGAAGGCCACCGAGCTGGCGCGCAAGGCCCGCAAGGCGCTCGACGCGCAGCGCGCCCTCGCCGAGCGGCGCCGCAAGGAGCGCGACGAGGTGCGCGGGCGGCTGCGCGAGGTGGAGGAGCTGATCGCCTCGCTCAGCCCCGAGGAGGTGGCCGCGCTGGACGAGCTGGAGCGCGCCGAGGCGGACGCGGAGCAGCAGAGGCTGGTCACCTCCGGCGTCCTGCCCGCCATGGGTGCGGTCTCGGCGCCCACCGCGGCCGGTGCACGGGCGGTGAACTACGCCGTGCGGCAGGTGGGCAAGCCGTACGAGTGGGGGGCGCAGGGCCCGGCGGCCTACGACTGCTCCGGGCTGACCTCGGGGGCCTGGGACGCGGCCGGTACACCCGTTCCCCGGACCAGCCAGGAGCAGTGGGCCCGGCTGAAGCGGATCCCGCTGAAGCAGCTGCGCCCCGGCGACCTGGTGGTGTACTTCCCGGACGCCACCCATGTCGCGCTCTACCTCGGCGACGGCAAGGTGATCCAGGCGCCCCGGCCGGGCGCGCGGATCAAGGTCTCCCCCGTCGCCGGCCCCGGCCCCGTCCTGGGCGCCGTACGCCCCGACCCGTCCGGGAAGCCCCTGCGGCACTACGAGCCGCCGGAGCTTCCCGAGGGGGCCACGCTCGGTCCGGACACGGGCCCGTCTTACGCGCCGGCGGCCTCCGCGACCTCCTTGAGGTAGGCCTCGGTCTTCTCCGGCTCGTAGAAGAAGTTCTCGAAGTCCGACGGGTCGTTGAAGGCGGTGGCGAAGCGGTCGGCGACCGGCTGGAGCTGGCCGGCGGCACCGATCAGGTTCAGCACGTGCTCCGGCGGCGGGGCCAGCATGGCGTTGGTCCACTTGGTGACGTGGCGGGCCGTCTCCCAGTAGCGGTCGAAGGTCCGCTGCATCCACTCCTCGTCGAACGGCTTGTCGCCGTGCTCGAGGATCGACGCCAGGTAGGCGGCGGCGCACTTGGACGCCGAGTTGGAGCCCTGGCCGGTGATCGGGTCGTTGGCGACGACCACGTCGGCGACGCCCAGGACCAGGCCGCCGCTGGGGAGCCGGCCGATGGGCTTGCGCACGGTCGGCGCGTAACGGCCGGCCAGGGTGCCGTTCGCGTCGGTCAGTTCGACCTTGGTGGCCCGCGCGTACTCCCAGGGGAGGTACTTCTCCATGAGTTCCAGGGTCAGGGAGAGGTGCTCCGAGGGGTCCTTGACGTCCTTGAAGACGTCCAGCGGGCCGCCGGGTATGCCCTCCCAGAACAGGATGTCGGCGCGGCCCGAGGTGGTGAACGTCGGCATGATGAACATCTCACCGACGCCGGGCACCAGGTTGCAGCGGACCGCCTCGGTGTCCGGGTGCTCCGGGCGCGGGCCCAGGCCGTGCACATAGGCGACGGCGAGGGCGCGCTGCGGCTCGCTGTAGGGGGAGCGCTCCGGGTCGCGGGCGAACATCTGCACCAGCTCGCCCTTGCCCGCCGCAACCAGCACCAGGTCGTAGGTGCGGGAGAAGTAGTCGAGGTCGCCGACCGCCGCGCCGTGGATGACGAGCTGGCCGCCGCGCTGGGCGAAGGTCTCCATCCAGCCGGCCATCTTCACCCGCTGGTCGACCGACTGCGCGTAGCCGTCGGCGAGCCTGCCGAGCCAGTCGATCGCCCGCTGGGTCGGACCGGGCTCCCACGAGCCGGGTGCCGCCACCGAGACGCCGAGACCCTGGATCTTCGGGGCCTGGGACTCCCAGAAGTTCAGCTGCAGGTCACGCTCGTGCTGGAGGGCGGTGTGGAACATGCACTGCGTCGACATCACCCTGCCGGTACGGATCTCGTCCGCGGTCCGGTTGGACATCAGGGTGACCTCGTATCCGTGGGACTGGAGGCCGAGGGCGAGCTGGAGTCCGGACTGCCCGGCTCCGACGACGAGTATCTTCCGCATAAGTTGGGATGCCTCCTACTCGGGGGTTTCGTCGAGCGCGTGGCCCACGAGGGACAGAAGGGTCTCGATGACCGAGATCCGGCGGCGCGCGTCCATGATCATGACAGGTATGTGCGCGGGGATCGTGAGCGCCTCCCGCACGTCCTCCGGTTCGTACAGCTCGCTGCCGTCGAAGTGGTTCACCGCGACGACATACGGCAGTCCGCAGCTCTCGAAGTAGTCGAGCGCCGGGAAGCAGTCCTTCAGACGCCGGGTGTCGGCCATGACGACGGCGCCTATCGCACCGCGCACGATGTCGTCCCACATGAACCAGAAGCGCTGCTGGCCCGGGGTGCCGAAAAGGTACAGCACCAGGTCGTCGTCGAGCGTGATGCGGCCGAAGTCCATGGCCACGGTGGTGGTGCGCTTGTCCGGCGTGCCGGTGAGGTCGTCGGTCTCCTCGCTCGCCTCGGTCATCAGCGCCTCGGTCTGCAGCGGCGTGATCTCCGAGACCGAACTGACCAGCGTGGTCTTGCCGACGCCGAAACCGCCCGCCACCACGATCTTGGTCGCGATGGGTGCGCGGGTGCGGTCCCCCTGCCAGGGCTGCATCGGCTCCTCGGGCGCGGTGACGAGCGGGGAGTCGGAGACGCCTCGCGTGGCGTCGGAGACGTCAGAGACGGCGGAGTCCACTGAGCACCCTTTCCAGCAGAGCGCGGTCCGGACGGCCCGTGCCGTGGCCCGTACCGGTGCCGTACACACGGATCTTTCCCTGGTCCGCGAGGTCGCTGAGCAGCACGCGGACCACGCCGAGCGGCATCTTCAGCAGCGCGGCGATCTCGGCCACCGTACGCATCCGGCGGCACAGTTCGACGATGGCCCGCATCTCCGGCATGATCGCCGCCAGCGAACCGCTCGTCAGTTCCCGCCGCTCGTCGGCGGCGTCCAGGGCGGCCGTGCCGCCGCCGGCCGTCGCCGCGGCGGTGGCGCCCACGAAAGTCTCGACGAGCAGCACGTGCCCGAAGCGGGTGCGGCCGCCGGTGAGCGAGTACGGGCGCACCCGGGCGGGTTTGCGGTCGGCACCCCGCATGGGGAGGTGCTTCCTGGACGTGCTGCTCATCGGGGACTCCCGGTGGACTCGTTCTCCAGGGACTTGCGCAGTTCGCTGCGGAGTTCGGGGGTGAGCACATGGCCGGCCCGGCCGACGAACAGGGCCATGTGGTACGCCACGACGCTCATGTCGCACTCCGCGGAACCGTGCACACCGAGCAGTGAGCCGTCGCTGATCGACATCACGAACAGGCTGCCCTCGTCCATGGCGACCATGGTGTGCTTCACGGGCCCGTAGTCCATCAGCCGGGCGGCGCCCACGGTGAGGCTGCCGATGCCGGAGACGACGGTGGCCAGGTCGGCGGCGGAGCCGCGGGGGCCGGTGCGCTGCCGGGTGCGGGCCTCGCGGGCCTCGGCGACGTGCGCGGAGTCGGAGGAGAGGAGCAGCAGGCCGTCCGAGGAGACCACCGCGACGGAGAGGATGCCGGGCACCTCCTCGACCAGGTTGCTCAGCAGCCAGTGCAGATTGCGGGCCTCACTGCTCAGTCCGAAGGTACTGGGCGCAGTCAACTGCTTGCCTCCTCGACGGTGCCCCCCGTTGCTTCCTCGGATGTGCCAGAAGTGGATGTGGTCTGGTCCGGCCGCAGATGACGTCCGGTGTTCTCCGCGATCTCCGCCTCGACGTCCCGGCGTCCGGCCTCCGCGCCGCGCCGGAAGCCGCCGAGCCGCCGGCGCAGCGCCTCCGCGTCCACACCGCCGGTGCGCGGCCGCGGCACGGAGACGGGCGCGGTGATCTTCGGCGTCCGCTTGGGCAGGCCCTTGGCGGTCACGGCCTCCTCCTCGCCGGAGCCGTCGGGCACCCGGGCGTGCTCGTCCTCGGGGCCGTCGGAGACGGGCCGCTTGGGCAGCCCGGAGCGCGTCGCCTGGTCGGATGCGCCGGTGCCGGGCACCGGGCGCGTCGGGAGTTCCGCGCGCGCCGGCTGCTCGTCCCCGCTGCGCTCGGACAGCGGCTGGGCGGGCTCGTCGGGCCGGGCCTGCTGCTCGGTACGCGGAGTGTCGCCGGGAGCGCTCCAGGCACCGGTGGCGGACGCGGTGCCGTCGCCGGGCGTCCGCTCGCCGGAGGGCTCGGCGGACGCACCGGGGAGGGTCCAGTCGCCGGTGCCGGTGCGGGTGGCGGCGGCAGGGGCGGCCTCCTCGGCGGTCGCTGCACGCTCCTCTTCCTGCGCTTCCGGCTGCTCGGGCGCATCGGCGGGCCGGTCCGTCAGGGGCAGCAGCAGCTCCATGGTGGTCTCGGCGGGCTGCACGGGCGCATCCGCCGAGGGCTCCGCGGCGCGTTCGCCCGCCTCGCTCCGGGCGGCGCTCTGCGCGCGCTCACCGCCGGCGCGTCCGCCGTGCTCGCCGGCCGCGTCGGAACGGGGCTCGGTGTCGATGTCCCCGCGGTCCTCGCCGTCGGCGTTCCGGCCGTGCTCCGCGGAGCGGTCGTCGTCGCCGGGCTTCCCGAGCCGGTCCCGGTCCGCATCCGTGGGCCGGAGTAGTTCGAACTCCCCACCGGGCTGCGGGGACTCGGCGCTCCGGGCGGACCCGGTAGCGGACTTCTCGACGTCCTCCGCAGGCTTCGCCGCTTCGTCGTCCTCCACGGACGACGCCTCCTGGGCCTCCGCGGACCGGCCGTCTCCGGGCTCCGCGCCGGACTCCGCGCCGGGCTTCCCGGTCACTCCGGTGTCCGAGGGCCCCTCGTCCGTCTTCCCGCCCGTCGCCTGCTGCGCCGCCGGCTCCGCGGTCCCCGCCGCCGGCTCCGTGGCGTCCTCGGCCTCCTGCTGCCGCTCCTCCGCCTCCCGGCGGCGCACCGCCTTCTCGGCCAGGGCGACCATGCGGTCGCCCTGCTCGGTGCGGCCGTGCAGGACGTTGGAGTTGGCCTCGGCGCCGGCGCCGGGGAGGTGGACGCCGTGGTGGGCGCCCTTGACGGGGGCGGAGCTGGGGACCGCCGCCTTGTCGTCGGCCAGCAACGCCTTGGGGAGGACCACGACCGCGGCCACGCCGCCCTGCTTCTGCGCCCGCAGCTGGACCCGCACCCCGTGGCGCTGGGCGAGCCGGGCCACCACGTACAGGCCGAGGCCGAGGCCGTCCTCGCCCTCCGCGTCGTAGCCGGCCTCCGGGTCGAAGTCGGAAAGGCGGGCGTTGAGCCGCTCCAGCCGCTCGGCGGTCATGCCGATGCCCTCGTCCTGGACGGAGAGCATGACCTCGCCGTTCTCCAGCAGCCAGCCGGAGACCTCGACGGGCAGGTCCGGCGGGGAGAAGGAGGTGGCGTTCTCGAGGAGTTCGGCGAGCAGGTGGGACAGGTCGTCCGCGGCGAACCCGACGATGTGCGCATGCGGCGGCAGGGCCGCGATCCGGACCCGCTCGTAGCGTTCGATCTCGCTCACGGCGGCCCGTGCCACGTCCACCAGCGGGACCGGGCCCGCCGTCTGCTGGCCGTGCTCGGCGCCGGCGAGGACCAGCAGGTTCTCGCTGTGGCGGCGCATCACCGTGGCGAAGTGGTCGAGCTTGAACAGGGTGGAGAGGCGGTCCGGGTCCTGCTCGCGCTCCTCCAGGCCCTCGATGACGCTCAGCTGACGCTCCACCAGGCCGAGGGTGCGCAGCGCCAGGTTGACGAAGGTGCCGCCGATGGCCGCACGGTGCCGCTCCAGCCTGGCGGTGGCGTCGGCGAGTTCGGCCCGCAGCTCCTCTCGGGCGTCGGCCATCTTCTGCCGCTGGCCCACCAGGTGCTTGCGGTCGGCCTCCAGCGTGGCGATCCGCTCGGCGAGCTGGGCGGCGTGCGCGTGCAGCGCGTTCACGGAGCGGACGACCTGCGCGAACTCGTCGTTGCGGCCGGTGAAGGCGACCGGCTCCTGGCTGGCCGGGTCCTCGGCCTCGGCGAGGCGCGCGGTGCCGCGCCGCAGCACCGACAGCGGGCGGGTCAGGGTGCGGGCCATGGCCGTGGCGATGCCGACGGCCAGCAGCATCAGCGCGCCGAGGATCGCCACGCGGATCTCCAGCGCGGTGACGTCGTCGTCCCTGAGCTGCGCGAGTTCCCTGCTGCGCTGCTCGTACAGCGCGGACTCCACGCCGCGCATCATGTCGATGCGCGCGGTGAGGGCGGCGCGCAGCTTCTTGGGGTCGGTGCCGAGTTCGGACTCGGAGAGCGCCGGCTGGTCGGTGAGCCGGGCCAGGTACTTCTCGGCGGAGTTGACCTCGGGCCCGGTCACGGTGGAGTCGTAGGAGGTGCGCGCGGACTTGGGCGCGGTCTCCCGGAAGTCGGCGAGTGCGGCGTCCGAGCGCAGCCGGGCCTGGACGGCGGCGGCGGTGAGCGCGTCGCGGCGCTTGGTGTCGGCGGAGCCGGCGCCGGTGGACGTGGTGGGCAGTCCGGTGACCGGGTCGATCACGGTCGTGGTGCTGCGCGGCACGCTGAGCGCGGCCAGCAGCAGGCCGCGGGCGGCGGCGGCCTGCTGGACGGCGGAGTCCAGCTCGGCGAGCGCGTGGGCGCCGGAGCCGGCGCGGGGCGGGGTCTTCTCCGCGAGCCGCTCCGCGAGCCGGTGCAGTTCGTTGATCGCGGTCGAGTAGGCCTGGTGGGCCTCGAGCGCGCTGCTCTTGCCGGTCAGCGCGGCCCGCCGGACGGCGGCGATGGCGTCGAGGTCGTCGCGCAGTTCGTCGGTGGTGTCGCTGTCCGCGCGCAGTTCGTCGACCTGCCGGTCGACGCGGGCGCTGTGCTGTTCGGACGGCGCCTTGGACCGGGGGCGGCCGGCGGCGATGAAGGAGGTGACCTCGTCCCGCTCGTCGGCGAGGGAGTGGGCGAGGGTGAGGGCGTTCTGGGTCTGCTCGGAGAGCGTCACCAGCTCCTGGGCGTCGCCGAGTTGCCCGGAGGCGGTGAGCAGCGAGGGGGTGCCCGCACCGGCGATCGCGGCGGCCACCACGGCCACGGCGACGATGAGCCGGTTACGTACATGTGTGGGGCGGCCCCTGCCGACGGTGGGCTTCTGCTCCGTGCCCCCGGTGGGGGTCGTCTGCTTGCCTGTGCCACGAGGCCGCGTCTTCTGCACCGGTGCTCGCATTCCTGACTCGTGTACCCGTGGGCCCGGGTGACGCTCCGTCAACGGGCGCGGACGCCTGCCCCGAGCCGTCGACCGTGTTCGGGCCGCGAGGCGCCCCATCGCTCCCCGACCCTTGCAGTGCCAGTGGGCAGTGGATGCGCATCACCTGACCCGCCACTCGAAGGAGTGAACATCGGACGTGAGTTGGGGGGCAAGTTCCGCTGTCCGATGCAGCGGCCTTGCGCGGAACGCCGGTTGGACGTCCGGGCCGGGCGGTGGCAGGATTCGCCGTCACACCTTCCCGGAGCACAGCATTCCGCCCCAAAGTGGGCGGCTGACCTGCACGAGAGCGAGGATTCGGCGGACGTTGCCAGCCTCTTGCGACCCTTGTGAAGGGGTCGTGCAGACTGGCCGGATGCGTACGGAGCTTGTTTCGGAACCCGGTGACCCGGATCGCCCCAACGAGGACTTCGCGAGCGTCGGACTTCCGGCCTCGGGACAGGGCGGTGCGCTCGTCGTCCTGGACGGGGTGACGCCGCCGAGGACCGGGACGGGCTGTCTGCATTCGGTCCCCTGGTTCACGGCCCGGCTGGGCGGGGCACTGACGGAACTGACCGTTTCGCTCCCGGATGTTCCCCTGACCGAGGTGCTGGCCGAAGCCATTTCCAGGACGGCCGAGAGCCACGCCGGCAGTTGTGACCTTTCTCACCCTCGTACGCCCCAGGCCACGGTCGTGCTGGCCCGCTGGTCACCGGCCTCGGTGGACTATCTCGTCCTGTCCGACTCGGTGCTGCTGGCCGAGTCGCCGGCGGGCGCGGTCACCCCGCTGCTCGACGAGCGGCTGTCCCTGCTGCCCCGCTCGGCGCTGGCCACGGACGCCCTGGTGGACGCCACGGTGCGTAACAAGGAGGGCGGCTTCTTCACGGCCGCGGCGGACCCGTCGGTGGCGGCGCGCGCGGTCACCGGTTCGCTGCCGCGCGGGCAGGTACGTGCCCTGCTCGCCCTGACGGACGGCGCCGCCCGCTGGGTGGAGCGCTTTGCGCAGGGCGACTGGTCCGACTGCCTGGCCCTGGTCCGCAAGGAGGGCCCACAGGCCCTGGTGGACCGGGTGCGCGACCTGGAACGGAACGGGGCCGAGGGCACCGTCCCCGGCCGCGGCAAGCGCCACGACGACGCGACGGCGGTGTTCGTGGAGCTGTGAGGCGGCCGGGCTTCGGCTACTTCTCCATGCTCCGGTTCAGCTCCCCCAGCAGCCGCGCCAGCTCGGCCACCTCCTGCGGGTCCCAGTCCGCCAGCCGTCCGGCGTAGCGCGCGCGGCGCGCCTCGCGGACCCTGCGGACCCGGTCCTGACCCTCCTGGGTGAGCGCGACCAGCCAGGCGCGGCCGTCGGCCGGATCGGGCTCGCGGGCGACGAGCCCCAGCTCCTCCAGTGCGCGCAGCTGACGCGACATGGTGGCCTTGCCGACGCCGATGTAGGCGGCGAGCTCGGTGGCCCGCTGCCGGCCGCATTCATCCAACCGGACGAGCAGCCCGTACGCGGAGGACTCCAGATCCGGGTGGACCTCCCTGGCCATCTCCCCCTGGTTGGCCCGGGCGCGCCGCAACAGGACGGTCAACTCCCGTTCCAGCGCGAGGAACCCGGGCTGGTCCGCGCCGCTTCCGGGCGCCGGGGACGCGGCGCGCCCCGCGCTGCCGTTTCCGTCTTCCTGCACGTCAGCCCCTGCCTAGGTTTCCCGCTCGTGAAAGTTTTCGCCAAGTGGCGACATCGATGCTGCCCGGTAAGTATTTCGCAGGCGTAGACCAACGGCAGCGCCCGGACCCCCTTCCCGCTGCACGGTCTGCGTGCGCAGCTTTCCCTTCACCAGGCGCGGACGCGGCATGCCCGCCGCACGGGCGGCGGCTGACACGTGTCAGCGCCTGGCTCCCCCCACCGACGGAGGTGCTTCATGCCCGAACGCATATCCGGACTGCCCGGGTTACGGGCGTTCACGGCCGTGGTCGCGGCCCTGCTCGCCGTCCTCTCCCTGCCCCACCTGGCCGCCGCGGCCGAGTCCCCGCCCGCCGTCCCGCCCCGCGGCTCCGCCTACATGGGCATGGGCGTGGTGCCCCACGACGGCCGGGGCGGCCTGCCCGTCGAGCGCGCGGCGCAGGCCGAGGGCGTGGACGTCTCCAGCCACCAGGGCAATGTGGCCTGGCCGACCCTGTGGAGCAGCGGCGTCCGCTGGGCCTACGCCAAGGCCACGGAGGGGACGTACTACCGGAATCCCTACTACTCGCAGCAGTACGGCGGTTCGTACGACGCCGGGATGATCCGCGGCGCGTACCACTTCGCCACGCCCGACACCTCCAGCGGCGCCACCCAGGCGAACTACTTCGTCGACCACGGCGGCGGCTGGTCCGCCGACAGCCGTACCCTGCCGGGCGCGCTGGACATGGAGTGGAACCCGTACGGGGACGACTGCTACGGCAAGTCGACCAGCTCGATGGTGAGCTGGATCCGTGACTTCATGAACCAGTACCGGGCCCGCACCGGCCGCAACCCGGTGCTCTACACCTCGACCAGCTGGTGGAAGCAGTGCACCGGCAACTACTCCGGCTTCGCCTCCACCACTCCGCTGTGGATCGCCCGGTACGCCTCCACCGCGGGCGAGCTGCCGGCGGGCTGGAGCCACTACACGATGTGGCAGTACACCTCGACCGGTCCCACGGTCGGCGACCACGACCGCTTCAACGGCAGCCTCGACCAGCTGCGGAGGCTGGCCCTGGGCACCTGAGCGGCGGCGGCACGGCACACCCGCCCCCGTCGTCCGGCCGGCGGATGCACGGCACAGCAAGGTGAAGGCCCGGGCCTCCCTCACGGGACCCGGGCCTCCCCTCATCCGGTCACCTCCGTCACGCGGCGACCGGAACCTCGGGCGCCGTGCCGTTGGTGGCCGGCGACAGCGCCAGTTCGAGGACCTGGCGGACGTCGGTGACGGTGCGGACGTCGAGCTTGTCCAGCACCTCCTCGGGCACGTCGTCCAGGTCGGGCTCGTTGCGCTTGGGGATGATCACGGTCTTGATGCCCGCCCGGTGGGCGGCGAGCAGCTTCTGCTTCACCCCGCCGATGGGCAGCACTCGCCCGGTCAGCGAGACCTCGCCGGTCATCGCCACGTCGGTGCGGACCAGCCGGCCCGACAGCAGCGAGGCGAGGGCCGTTGTCATGGTGATGCCGGCGCTGGGGCCGTCCTTGGGGACCGCGCCCGCCGGGAAGTGGATGTGCACGCCCCGGTCCTTCAGGTCGCCGACCGGCAGCTCCAGCTCGGCGCCGTGGCTGCGCAGGAAGCTCAGCGCGATCTGCGCGGACTCCTTCATCACGTCGCCCAGCTGCCCGGTCAGCGTCACCCCGGCCGCGCCCGTCTCCGGGTCGGCCAGCGACGCCTCCACGTAGAGCACGTCGCCGCCGGCGCCGGTCACCGCGAGCCCGGTGGCGACACCGGGGACAGAGGTGCGGCGCTCGGCCGGGTCCTGGGCGGACTCGGGCACGTGGTGCGGGCGGCCGATCAGCGGACGCAGGTCGGCCTCGGTGATGGTGAACGGCAGCTCCCGCTCGCCCAGCTCGACCTGGGCGGCCACCTTGCGCAGCAGCCGTGCGATGGAGCGCTCCAGGTTGCGCACGCCGGCCTCGCGCGTGTACTCACCGGCGAGCCTGCGCAGCGCGCCGTCCTCGATGGTGACCTCGTCCTGGGCGAGTCCCGCGCGCTCCAGCTGCCGCGGGAGCAGGTGCTCGCGGGCGATGACGATCTTCTCGTCCTCGGTGTAGCCGTCCAGGCGGACGATCTCCATGCGGTCGGCCAGCGCCTCCGGGATGGCCTCCAGGACGTTGGCGGTGGCCAGGAAGACCACGTCGGACAGGTCGAGCTCGACCTCCAGGTAGTGGTCGCGGAAGGTGTGGTTCTGCGCCGGGTCGAGCACCTCGAGCAGGGCGGCGGCCGGGTCGCCCCGGAAGTCCGAGCCCACCTTGTCGATCTCGTCGAGCAGCACCACCGGGTTCATCGACCCGGCCTCCTTGATGGCCCGCACGATCCGGCCGGGCATCGCGCCCACGTAGGTGCGCCGGTGTCCGCGGATCTCGGCCTCGTCGCGGACGCCGCCGAGGGCGACGCGCACGAACTTGCGGCCCATCGCGTGGGCGACGGACTCGCCGAGCGAGGTCTTGCCGACGCCGGGCGGCCCGACCAGGGCGAGCACGGCCCCGCCGCGCCGCCCGCCGACCACACCGAGGCCCCGCTCGCCACGCCGCTTGCGCACCGCCAGGTACTCGATGATCCGTTCCTTGACGTCCTCCAGGCCGGAGTGCTCGGCGTCCAGCACCTCCTGGGCGGCCCGGATGTCGTAGGAGTCCTCGGTGCGCTCGTTCCACGGCATCTCGAGGACGGTGTCGAGCCAGGTGCGGATCCAGGAGCCCTCGGGGGACTGGTCGGAGGCGCGCTCCAGCTTGTCGACCTCCTTGAGCGCGGCCTCGCGCACCTTCTCCGGCAGGTCGGCGGCCTCGACGCGGGCACGGTAGTCGTCGGACTCGTCGCCCTCCGCCTCGCCGTTGAGCTCGCGCAGCTCCTTGCGCACGGCTTCCAGCTGGCGGCGCAGCAGGAACTCGCGCTGCTGCTTGTCGACGCCCTCCTGGACGTCCTTGGCGATGGACTCGGCCACGTCCTGCTCGGCGAGGTGGTCGCGCAGCTGCTGAGTGGCCAGCTTCAGCCGGGCCACCGGGTCGGTGGTCTCCAGCAGCGCCACCTTCTGCTCGGTGGTCAGGAACGGCGAGTAGCCGGAGTTGTCGGCGAGCGTGGAGACGTCGTCGATCGCCTGGACCCGGTCGACCACCTGCCAGGCGCCGCGCTTGCGCAGCCAGGAGGTGGCGAGGGCCTTGTACTCCTTGACCAGCTCGGTGACCTGGCCGGGCAGCGGGTCGGGCACGTGCTCCTCGATCGGGGTGCCCTCCACCCACAGCGCCGCCCCGGGCCCGGTGGTGCCCGCGCCGATCCTGATACGGGTCCGGGCGCGGATGAGGGCGCCGGGGTCGCCGTCGGCGAGCCTGCCGACCTGCTCGACGGTGCCCAGGACGCCGGTGCCGGCGTAGGTGCCGTCGATGCGGGGGACCAGGAGCACCTTCGGTTTGCCCGGCTCGTTCCGGGCTGCGGCCTGCGCAGCCTCCACAGCCGCGCGCACCTCGGAGTCGCTCAGGTCCAGCGGGACCACCATCCCGGGCAGCACGACCTCGTCGTCGAGCGGCAGCACGGGCAGGGCGAGCGGTGTGGACTCAGCAGCCATGATCGTCCCTTCGGCAGTCAAGTTGAGCTACACCGGCTCAATGCTCGTGAGCCCCAGAATGTTCCCCAAGGTTTGTTCGCTCACAGCGATCATCCGGGCGAGGAGGTGATCCCCCGTACGGGCGATCACCCGTACGGGGGAAACGGTCGCCCCGGGCGGCATGCGGGGCCTGCCAAGATGAACGGATGTCCACCCCGTACGACATTCCCGATGCGCCCGAAGTCCTGGACCGCCGCGAGGGGCCGTACGGCGAGGTCGTGCTGCGCAGGCACGGCGGCCTGCTGCAGATCATCGCCAACGGCTGCTTCCTGATGGACACCTCCGACGGCCGCTCGGAGCGGCGGCTGGTCGACGCGGCCCTGGCCGAGCTGGACGCCGCCGACCGGCGCGCCGGGGAGGAGCCGCGCCCGGCTCCGCACGTCCTGATCGGCGGGCTGGGCGTCGGCTTCTCGCTCGCACACGCCGCCGCGGACCGCCGCTGGGGACGGATCACCGTGGTGGAGCGGGAACCGGCGGTCATCGACTGGCACCGCACCGGCCCGCTCGGCACGCTCTCCGCCGAGGCGCTCGCCGACCCGCGCACCGAGATCGTCGAGGCGGACCTGATCACCTACGTCCATGAGACATACGCCACGTTCGACGCCCTGTGTCTCGACATCGACAACGGCCCCGACTGGACGGTCACCGAGGACAACGAGGGGCTCTACTCGCCGGCCGGACTGGCGGCCTGCGCACGGGCGTTGAGGCCGCGGGGCGTGCTCGCCGTGTGGTCGGCGCAGCCCTCCGCGGATTTCGAAGAAACCTTGTGGAATGCCGGGTTCCGTCAGGTGCGTACCGAAGAGATCCCCGTTGCCCGGGGCGTTCCGGACGTCGTGCACCTCGGCGTACGCCCTGGATAGCTAAGGCGCCGCGACTCCCCGTACGCTGCTGCACTGACGCAGATCATTCAAGCGTCAAGCGCAGTCCTGCGCTGATCACGGATCACCCCACGGATTCCGGAAAGCACACCTCAGGGGCGGGCGATGGAGCAGACACACACCTCCCACAACGGCACGGCGGCGACCACACCCGGCGCGCAGCGGCGGATCCTGGTGGTCGAGGACGACGCGACGATCGTGGACGCCATCGCGACCCGCCTGCGCGCCGAGGGATTCCTGGTGCAGACGGCGGGCGACGGCCCGTCCGCGGTGGACACCGCGGAGGCATGGCAGCCCGACCTGCTGATCCTCGACGTCATGCTGCCGGGCTTCGACGGCCTGGAAGTCTGCCGGCGGGTGCAGGCGCAGCGGCCGGTGCCGGTGCTGATGCTCACCGCGCGCGACGACGAGACCGACATGCTGGTGGGCCTCGGCGTCGGCGCCGACGACTACATGACGAAGCCGTTCTCCATGCGCGAGCTGGCGGCGCGCGTGCACGTACTGCTGCGCCGCATGGAGCGGGCCGCGCTGGCGGCCACCACGCCGCGCAGCGGCATCCTGCGCCTCGGCGAGCTGGAGATCGACCACGCACAGCGCCGGGTGCGCGTGCGCAGCGAGGACGTCCACCTGACGCCCACCGAGTTCGACCTCCTGGTCTGCCTGGCCAACACCCCGCGCGCGGTGCTCTCCCGCGAGCAGCTGCTGGCCGAGGTGTGGGACTGGGCGGACGCCTCCGGCACCCGGACCGTCGACAGCCACATCAAGGCGCTGCGCCGGAAGATCGGCGCCGAGCGCATCCGCACCGTGCACGGCGTGGGCTACGCCCTGGAGACGCCGACGCCATGAGCGACGGGCCGGCCGCGCGCAGAGGTGGCGGGGCGCCCAGATCCCGGGCCGGGGTCAGCCCGTTCTCGATCAAGACCAAGCTGGCCGCCCTGGTGGTCGTCTCGGTGCTGATCACCACCGGTCTGTCCATGATCGCGGTGCACACCAAGACCGAGCTGCGGTTCATCATGGTCTTCTCCATGATCGCCACGCTGCTGATCACCCAGTTCGTGGCGCACTCGCTCACCGCGCCGCTGGACGACATGAACGCGGTGGCCCGCTCGATCTCGCAGGGCGACTACACCCGCCGCGTCCAGGTGAACCGCAAGGACGAGCTGGGCGACCTGGCGCAGACGATCAACGTCATGGCCGACGAGCTGGAGGCCCAGGACCGGCGCCGCAAGGAACTCGTGGCCAATGTCTCGCACGAGCTGCGCACCCCGATCGCGGGCCTGCGCGCGGTGCTGGAGAACATCGTCGACGGGGTCACCGAGGCCGACCCGGAGACCATGCGCACGGCGCTGAAGCAGTCCGAGCGCCTCGGCCGCCTGGTGGAGACCCTGCTGGACCTGTCCCGCCTGGACAACGGCGTGGTCCCGCTCAAGCAGCGGCGCTTCGAGGTGTGGCCGTACCTGTCGGGCGTGCTCAAGGAGGCCAACCTGGTCGCCTCCGCCCGCGCCGGCATCGCCAGCGGCTCGGGCAGCCACACCCGCACCGACGTCCATCTGCACCTCGACGTCTCGCCCCCGGAGCTCACCGCGCACGCCGACCCCGAGCGCATCCACCAGGTGGTCGCCAACCTCATCGACAACGCCGTCAAGCACAGCCCGCCGCACGGCCGGGTGACGGTGAAGGCGCGGCGCGGCCCGCAGCCGGAGTCGCTGGAGCTGGAGGTCCTCGACGAGGGGCCGGGCATCCCGCGCGCCGAGTGGCACCGCGTCTTCGAGCGCTTCAACCGCGGCAGCGTCAACCGGCCGCACGGCCCGGGCAGCGACGGCGGCACCGGTCTGGGCCTGGCGATCGCCCGCTGGGCCGTCGATCTGCACGGCGGCAAGATCGGCGTGGCCGAATCGGAGCGCGGTTGCCGAATCCTTGTCACTCTTCCGGGCAGCCCGCCTCAGCAAAGTTGACGTAAAGTTCGAACCGGAGCCTCAAGATCCACAGGCGTTCGCGCTGGCGGACACGTGTGATCAGCCACGGACCCGCGCGCGCCGCGCGACGGGCCTCGGCCGACGCATCCCTGATACGGCCGGAAGAAGCAAAACCTCGCTTGTTTCCCGCCATTTCCCGCGCCGAAACACGCTGATCAATGTGACTTGCACGACGTTGAACGGGCCCGGCCTGACCTTCTCGCGCCTGGGGGCGTAGCCTTTATTTCCGCTGTCCATCACCTTGTGAAGCGGAAGAGGGCGGTTGCCGCCGTGTCGCCACAGTCCCCCAGTAACTCGAGCATCTCGACCGACACCGACCAAGCGGGCAAGAACCCCGCGGCCGCGTTCGGTGCGAACGAGTGGCTCGTCGACGAGATCTATCAGCAGTACCTCCAGGACCCGAACTCGGTGGACCGAGCCTGGTGGGACTTCTTCGCCGACTACAAGCCAGGGGCGCCCTCCGCCTCGGCTCCGGCGGGTACCGCGGCCACGGGGGCCGCGGGCACCTCCCCCACCGCTCAGC
>NZ_BAAAIZ010000010.1:22282-68180 GCF_039526425.1 Streptomyces thermospinosisporus | reverse complement strand
CAGCAGGCGCCGGCCGCTCCCGCGCAGCCCGCCGCGAAGGCGGCCCCGGCCCAGGCTCCGGCGAAGGCCGCGGCCCCGGCCGCCAAGCCCGCCGCCGCCCAGCCGAAGGCTCAGGCGAAGGCCGACGGTGAGGCCCCGAGCGGCCCCGAGAAGGTGACCCTGCGCGGTCCGGCCGCCGCGGTGGCCAAGAACATGGACGCCTCCCTGGAGCTGCCGACGGCCACCTCGGTGCGCGCCGTTCCGGTGAAGCTGCTGTTCGACAACCGGATCGTCATCAACAACCACCTCAAGCGGGCCCGGGGCGGGAAGATCTCCTTCACGCACATCATCGGCTACGCCATGGTCCAGGCGATCAAGGCGATGCCGTCGATGAACTGGTCCTACGCGAAGGTGGACGGCAAGCCCACCCTGGTCAAGCCGGAGCACATCAACCTCGGCCTCGCCATCGACCTGGTCAAGCCCAACGGCGAGCGCCAGCTGGTCGTCGCGGCGATCAAGAAGGCCGAGACCATGAACTTCTTCGAGTTCTGGCAGGCCTACGAGGACATCGTCCGTCGTGCTCGCGACAACAAGCTGACGATGGACGACTTCACCGGCGTGACGGTCTCCCTGACCAACCCCGGTGGCCTGGGCACCGTCCACTCGGTGCCGCGCCTGATGCCCGGCCAGTCGCTGATCATGGGCGTCGGCTCCATGGACTACCCGGCGGAGTTCCAGGGCACCAGCCAGGACACCCTGAACAAGCTCGGCATCTCGAAGGTCATGACGCTCACGTCGACCTACGACCACCGGGTGATCCAGGGCGCCGCCTCCGGCGAGTTCCTGCGCCAGGTCGCCAACCTGCTGCTGGGCGAGAACAACTTCTACGACGACATCTTCGAGGCGCTGCGCATCCCCTACGAGCCGGTCCGCTGGCTCAAGGACATCGACGCCAGCCACGACGACGACGTCACCAAGGCCGCCCGGGTCTTCGACCTGATCCACGCCTACCGGGTCCGCGGCCACGTCATGGCCGACACCGACCCGCTGGAGTACAAGCAGCGCAAGCACCCCGACCTCGACATCGTCGAGCACGGGCTGACGCTGTGGGACCTGGAGCGCGAGTTCGCCGTCGGCGGCTTCGCCGGCAAGTCGATGATGAAGCTGCGCGACATCCTCGGCGTGCTGCGCGACTCGTACTGCCGCACCACCGGCATCGAGTTCATGCACATCCAGGACCCCAAGCAGCGCAAGTGGATCCAGGACCGGGTGGAGCGCCCGCACACCAAGCCGGAGCGCGAGGAGCAGCTGCGCATCCTGCGCCGCCTGAACGCCGCCGAGGCCTTCGAGACGTTCCTGCAGACCAAGTACGTCGGCCAGAAGCGCTTCTCCCTGGAGGGCGGCGAGTCCGTCATCCCGCTGCTCGACGCGGTGCTGGACTCGGCCGCCGAGTCCCGCCTGGACGAGGTCGTCATCGGCATGGCCCACCGCGGCCGGCTGAACGTCCTCGCCAACATCGTCGGCAAGTCCTACGCGCAGATCTTCCGGGAGTTCGAGGGCAACCTCGACCCGAAGTCGATGCACGGCTCCGGCGACGTGAAGTACCACCTGGGCGCCGAGGGCACCTTCACCGGCCTGGACGGCGAGCAGATCAAGGTCTCGCTGGTCGCCAACCCCTCCCACCTGGAGGCGGTCGACCCGGTCCTGGAGGGCGTCGCCCGCGCCAAGCAGGACATCATCGGCAAGGGCGGCACGGACTTCACCGTGCTCCCGGTGGCGATCCACGGCGACGCGGCCTTCGCGGGCCAGGGCGTCGTGGCCGAGACCCTGAACATGTCGCAGCTGCGCGGCTACCGCACCGGCGGCACGGTCCACATCGTCATCAACAACCAGGTCGGCTTCACCGCCGCCCCGGAGTCGTCCCGCTCGTCGATGTACGCCACCGACGTGGCGCGGATGATCGAGGCCCCGATCTTCCACGTCAACGGCGACGACCCCGAGGCCTGCGTCCGCGTCGCCCGGCTGGCCTTCGAATTCCGCCAGGCGTTCAACAAGGACGTGGTCATCGACCTCATCTGCTACCGCCGCCGCGGTCACAACGAGTCGGACAACCCGGCCTTCACCCAGCCCCTGATGTACGACCTGATCGACAAGAAGCGCTCGGTGCGCAAGCTGTACACCGAGTCGCTGATCGGTCGCGGCGACATCACCCTGGAGGAGGCCGAGCAGGCGCTGCAGGACTACCAGGGCCAGCTGGAGAAGGTCTTCACCGAGGTCCGCGAGGCCACCTCGCAGCCGGCGTCGGTGGAGCCGTCCGAACCGCAGGCGGAGTTCCCGGTCGCCGTGAACACCGCGGTGACCACCGAGGTCGTCAAGCGGATCGCCGAGTCCCAGGTCAACATCCCCGACCACATCACGGTCCACCCGCGCCTGCTGCCGCAGCTGCAGCGCCGGGCCACCATGGTCGAGGAAGGCACCATCGACTGGGGCATGGGCGAGACCCTCGCCTTCGGCTCCCTGCTGCTGGAGGGCGTGCCGGTCCGCCTCGCGGGCCAGGACTCCCAGCGCGGCACCTTCGGCCAGCGCCACGCGGTGATCATCGACCGCAACACCGGCGAGGAGTACACGCCGCTGCAGTACCTCTCCGAGGACCAGGCGCGGCTGAACGTCTACAACTCCCTGCTGTCCGAGTACGCGGCGATGGGCTTCGAGTACGGCTACTCGCTGGCCCGCCCCGACGCGCTCGTGCTGTGGGAGGCGCAGTTCGGTGACTTCGCCAACGGCGCCCAGACGGTCGTGGACGAGTTCATCTCCTCGGCCGAGCAGAAGTGGAACCAGACCTCCGGTGTGGTGCTGCTCCTGCCGCACGGCTACGAGGGCCAGGGCCCGGACCACTCCTCGGCCCGCCCGGAGCGGTTCCTGCAGCTGTGCGCCCAGAACAACATGACGGTCGCCATGCCGACCTCGCCGGCGAACTACTTCCACCTCCTGCGGTGGCAGGTGCACAACCCGCACCACAAGCCGCTGATCGTCTTCACCCCGAAGTCGATGCTGCGCCTGAAGGCCGCCGCGTCGAAGGCGGAGGAGTTCACCTCCGGGCAGTTCCAGCCGGTCATCGGCGACAGCTCGGTCGACCCGGCCGCGGTCAGGAAGGTCGTCTTCTGCGCCGGCAAGGTCTACTACGACCTGGACGCCGAGCGGCAGAAGCGCGGCGCGACCGACACCGCGATCATCCGCATCGAGCGCCTGTACCCGCTGCCGGGTGCCGAGCTCCAGGCGGAGATCAAGAAGTACCCGAACGCCGAGAAGTACCTGTGGGCCCAGGAGGAGCCGGCGAACCAGGGTGCCTGGCCGTTCATCGCGCTCAACCTGATCGACCACCTGGACCTGGCCGTCGGCGCCGACCTCCCGCCCGCCGAGCGTCTGCGCCGCATCTCGCGGCCGCACAGCTCGTCGCCGGCGGTCGGCTCCGCCAAGCGCCACCAGGCCGAGCAGGAGCAGCTGGTCCGCGAGGTCTTCGAGGCCTGAGGCCTCACCTCACGGTCCCGCGCTCTTCAGGGTTCTGCCGGGCCGCATCCCCTGCTCAGGGGGTGCGGCCCGCCCCTTTGCGGCCACTTATCCTGGACGGCATGTACTTCACCGACCGTGGCATCGAGGAACTGGAGAAGCGGCGCGGCGAGGAGGAGATCACCTTCGAGTGGCTCGCCGAGCAGCTGCGTACCTTCGTGGATCTGAACCCCGACTTCGAGGTCCCGGTCGAGCGTCTGGCGACCTGGCTGGCGCGGCTGGACGACGAGGACGACGAGTAGGTCTGCCGAGGCCTGCCGCATATCTTCGTCACCGGTCGGCGCCGGGCCCGCCGCCGGTCTGCTCAGGCCCCGGCCGACGGCCCGGGGCCGGCTGCCGTGCCCGCAGCCCCGCCTTCCTTCCTGGCACCCTTCTCCGGGTGCCCTTCTCCGGGCGCCCTCCTGAACCTCTTGCCCTCCTGTCCGCCTGTTCTCCTGTCCTCCTGTTCTCTCCTGTCCTCCTGTTCTCCTGTCCTCCGTCAACGAGCGCCACCCACCCTCCACCCCCACGAGTGCCTTGACTTTCCCTCCCCGCGATATATCGTGAATCACGTAATACGCGATATGGCGCGTGTCTAGGAGGTCCCACCATGCCCGAGTGGTCCGTCACGGAGCCCACGAAGCTCACCTTCGACGAGCCCGTGACCGAGCTCCATGTGCGCATCGTCAACGGCACGGTGAACGTCGTGGGCACGGAGGAGAGTTCCGCGCGCCTCGAAGTCTCTGAGGTGGAGGGGCCACCTCTGATCGTCACCCAGAAGGGCGGCACGCTCAGCGTGGCCTACGAGGACCTGCCCTGGAAGGGCTTCCTCAAGTGGCTGGACCGCAAAGGCTGGCGCCGCAGCGCCGTCGTCTCCCTCGCCGTCCCGGCCGCCACGCGCGTCGAGGTGGGCGTGGTCGGCGCGTCCGCGGTCGTCTCCGGCCTGCGGGGCCCCTCCGTGGTCAAGGGCGTCACCGGCGACACCACCCTGGTCGCCCTCTCCGGCCCGGTCCGCGCGGACACGGTGTCCGGCAATCTGGAGGCCCAGTCGGTCACCGGCGACCTCCGCTTCAACTCGGTCTCCGGCGACCTCACCGTGGTCGACGGCTCCGGCTCCTCGGTCAAGGCCGACTCGGTCAGCGGCTCGATGATCGTCGACCTCGACCCCGACGGCCCCACGGACGTCCGGCTCACCAGCGTCTCCGGGGAGATAGCGATCCGTCTGCCCTACCCCGCCGACACGGAGGTCGAGGCCAACACGGCCAGCGGCGCCATCTCCAACGCCTTCGACGACCTCCGGGTGCACGGCCAGTGGGGCGCCCACAAGATCACCGGCCGGCTGGGCGCCGGCACCGGCAAGCTGCGGGCCACCACCGTCTCCGGCTCCATCGCCCTGCTGCGCAGGCCACCGCGCGAGGACGAACCGTGGGACGCCCCCTCCGCCGACACCACGGACGCCCCGGCCGACGGTCCGACCGACAAGAAGGTGCTCTGACATGCCCCCCGTCTTCGCCCACGGACGCCTCCGCCTCTACCTGCTCAAGCTGCTGGACGAGGCCCCGCGCCACGGCTACGAGGTGATCCGGCTCCTGGAGGAGCGCTTCCAGGGCCTGTACGCCCCCTCCGCGGGCACGGTCTACCCCCGGCTGGCCAAGCTGGAGGCGGAGGGCCTGGTCACCCACACCATGGAGGGCGGCCGCAAGGTGTACTCCATCACCGACGCGGGCCGCGCCGAGCTGGCCGGCCGCAGCGGTGAACTGGCCGACCTGGAGATGGAGATCCGCGAGTCGGTCGCCGAGCTGGCCGCCGAGATCAAGGCGGACGTCCGCGGGGCGGCGGGCGACCTGCGCCGCGAGATGCGCGCCGCGGCCAGCAAGGCCCGCACCACTGGCACGCACGCCGACGACGACTTCTTCCTCGGCGACTTCACCGGCCTCACCGACCGCGAGGCCTGGCGAGCCGCCAAGGAGGAGATGCGCCGCGCCAAACAGGAGTGGAAGGAGCAGGCCCGCCGCGCCAAGGACGAGAGCCGCCGCTCCCGCGAGGAGGCCCAGCGCGCCCGCCGCCAGGCCAAGGAGGCCCAGGAGCGGGCGCGGGAGGAGGTGCAGCGCATCGCCCGGCGGGTCCAGGAGCATGTGCAGGACCACTTCGCCCGGGGCGACTGGCCGACGGGCCTGCGCGAGGGGCTGAGCGAACTCATCAAGGAAGTGAGCGACTTCGGCAAGAACGGCTGGACGGGCAAGGACCCGTCGGCCGAGCCCGCATACTCGCAGACGCCCGAGGACTTCCCCGCCGCCTATGTTCCCGAATGGGCCCACGAAGGGGCGACGGACTCCACCGGTAACCCCGCGCGCGACCTGGACCGCCTGCTGGACCGCTTCCGGGACGACATCCGCGACGCGGCCCGCGACCACGGCGTCACCGAGGAGCAGCTCCGGGACGCCCGCCGCCACCTCTCCACGGCCGCGGCCCACATCGCCGCCCTCCTCCACAAGGAGAAAACCGGCTGACGCCCGTCACCCCGCCTTGGCCTCGCCGCCTCCGTAGAGCCCTTCACCCCGCCTTGGCCTCGCCGCCCCCGTAGAGCACCCGGCTCACGGACTCATAGGTCACCGCGTGACCGGCGAGCACCTCGGCGGGGACACCGGGCCGGCTGGTGAGGGCGAGCAGGATGTGCTCGTCACCGATGCGCCGTTCCCGCTGGGCGAGGGCGATGCGCAGGGTCCGCTCCAGCACGTCCTTCGCCCCCTTCTCGAACGGCACATGCCCCGACCGCCGCCCCCGCCGGCTCCCCGACAACGCACCGACCCCGTGCACGCCCTCCACCCGGGCCACGACCTCATCCACATCAATCCCCAGCCCGGCCAGAGCCTCCGCCTCGGCCCGCGTCAGCCCGCCCCGTCTGCGAACCTCCTCCAGCTCTTCCCGCACGGCGTCCTTCCACTCGCCACCCCCGAGCGCGGCCAGGGCGAAGGAAGCGCGGCTGCCCTCCCTCTCCAGCAGCCCCAGCAGCAGATGCTCGGGCGTCACCGACGCCGCCCCCACCGCCGCCGCCTGCGCGACCGCTCCCTTGACCACCGCACGGGCGTCCTTGGTGAACCGCTCGAACATCAATGCCTCCCGTACTTCTTGTGCACGGCCTGCCGGCTCACGCCGAGTTCGTTGGCGATCTCCTGCCAGGACCATCCCTGATTGCGGGCACTGCGTACCTGTACGGCCTCCAGCTGCTCCAGCAGCCTCCGCAACGCGGCGACGGCCCGCAGCCCGACCCTCGGATCCCGGTCCCCGGCCCGCTCGGCCAGATCAATTGCCTCACTCACCCTGTCAACCTACGTTGACAGGGTGCTCCACGTCAACCCCGGTTGACACAAAAGCGGCCGGCCCGAACCCGGACCGGCCGCTTCACGCCCCGTTGCTCAGCCGTTCGTCAACACGATCTTCCCGAACAGCTCCCCCGACGCCATCTTCTCGAAGCCCTCCCGGGCCCGGTCCATCGGCAGCACTTCATCGATCACGGGCCGCACCCCCGTCGCCGCACAGAACGCGAGCAGATCCTCCAGCTCCTCCTTGGTCCCCATCGTGGACCCCACGACCTTCAGCTCCAGGAAGAAGATCCTCGTCAGCTCGGCGTGCGAGGGCCGGTCACCGCTCGTCGCCCCGGAGATCACCAGCGTGCCCCCCGGCTTCAGCGACTTCACCGAGTGCGACCAGGTGGCGGCCCCCACCGTCTCGATCACCGCGTCCACCCGCTCCGGCAGCCGCGCCCCTGACTCCAGCGCCTCCACCGCGCCGAGCTCCAGCGCCCGCTTGCGCTTGGCCTCGTCGCGGCTGGTGGCGTACACCCTCAGGCCGGCGGCCTTACCGAGCACGATCGCAGCCGTCGCGACACCACCACCCGCACCCTGCACCAGCACCGAATCACCGGGCCGCACACCGGCGTTGGTGAACAGCATCCGGTACGCGGTCAGCCAGGCAGTGGGCAGACAGGCGGCCTCCTCGAAGGACAGCTCCTTCGGCTTGGGCAGCAGATTCCAGGTAGGTACGGAGACCTTCTCAGCAAACGTCCCCTGGTAACGCTCGGTCAGAATGGACCGGGGCTCACGGGGCCCGACCCCGTGCCCCGTCTGTCCGATGACGGAGTGCAGAACGACCTCGTTGCCGTCCTCGTCGACGCCGGCGGCGTCGCAGCCGAGGATCATCGGCAGCTTGTCCTCGGCGAGGCCCACGCCGCGCAGGGACCAGAGGTCGTGGTGGTTGAGGGAGGCCGCTTTCACCGTGACGGTGCTCCAGCCGGGGCGGGGCTCGGGAGCCGGTCGCTCTCCCAACTCCAGACCCGAGAGCGGCTGGTCACGGTCGATTCGGGCAGCGTAGACAGCGAACATGGGGTCGACGATAGGTTCCCGCCCCCTCCTGAGGAACCAACGGGGCCTGTGACACACACCCTCTTGCACATCCCGTTCACTGTCTGGTCGCCTTGCACAACCATCCCGGTGGGGTTTGAGCACCCGGCTGGGTGCTGGGCGGGGGTGGGTTTGCGCCAGCCCCGCTGGGAGGGTGCCGCTGCGCCCACCCTCCCCCACTCTCGGCTTCGCTCGAGCGGGGGGACCCCCATCGCCTCAGGCGGCACGAATGCCCGCAGTTACGGCGGGCACGCTGCCCGCGGTGGCGCGGCTGCGCTGCCCGCAGCTGGGGAGGCGCGGCTGGCCCGGCGAGGCAGGTAGCCGCGCGCGGCGCTCACCGACCACCGGGCTCAGGCGGCCGCAGGCGCGCGCGGCGGGGAGGGGTCGGGGTGGTGGTGTCCGCCCGCAGCGGCTGGCGCGTCCGCGCCAGTACCCCGCTAAGAAGCCGATTTCGCGCCAGACCGAGGACGGATACCACCACCCCGGCCCCGACTCACCCACCCACCGCGGGCGCTACGCGCACCCCCACCGGAGCCGCAGTTGCGCCACAGGCATCTCCACGCGAACCCCCACCGGACCCCAGGCAAAGTCGACGCGCACCCCCACCCACCCGCAGGGGCGTACGAAGCACCGCCCCTCACCCGGACGGGTGTACGTGCACGCACGAAAACGGCGAGGAAAGGCTCGGCCCCGTCCCGCACCCGGGAACGGGGCCTGCCGAACGCAACGCAGCCGTACGAACCTCAGCGGCGGGCGACACCCTCCGCACGCGCGGCCGCGGCCACCGCCGCCGTCACCGCCGGAGCGACCCGCTCGTCGAACGGAGACGGGATGACGTAGTCAGCGGCCAGATCGTCCCCGACCACCGACGCCAGCGCCTCCGCAGCCGCCAGCTTCATGCCCTCCGTGATCCGGGACGCCCGCACCTGCAGCGCCCCCGCGAAGATCCCCGGAAACGCCAGCACGTTGTTGATCTGGTTCGGGAAGTCCGACCGCCCCGTCGCGACAACCGCCGCGTACTTGTGCGCGACCTCCGGATGCACCTCCGGATTCGGATTGGCCATGGCGAAGACGAACGCGCCCTCCGCCATCGACGCCACCGCCGCCTCCGACACCGTCCCACCGGAGACGCCGATGAACACATCGGCCCCCTCCAGCGCGGCCTCCAGCGACCCCGAGAGCCCCGCCTTGTTCGTGAACGAGGCCACCTCCGCCTTGATCGGCGTCAGATCACCCCGGTCCCGCGACACGACACCCTTGCGGTCGGCCAGCGCCACATCCCCGATGCCGGCCTCGACCAGCATCTTCGCGATGGCGACCCCGGCCGCACCCGCACCGGAGATCACCGCCCGCAGCTCACTGAGCGCCCGCCCGCTGAGCCGCGCGGCGTTCCGCAGCGCCGCCAGCGTCACGACCGCCGTACCGTGCTGGTCGTCGTGGAAGACCGGGATGTCCAGCCGCTCCTGCAGCTTCCGCTCGACCTCGAAGCACCGCGGCGCCGAGATGTCCTCCAGGTTGATGCCCCCGAAGGACGGCGCCAGCCGCACCACGGTCTCGACGATCTCGTCCACGTCCGTGCAGCTCAGCGCGAGCGGAACCGCGTCCACCCCACCGAACTGCTTGAACAGGATCGCCTTGCCCTCCATCACGGGGAGGGACGCCTCGGCGCCGATGTCACCGAGGCCCAGTACGGCCGTCCCGTCCGTCACGACGGCGACGACCGACGACTTCCACGTGTAGTCATGGACGAGTTCCGGCTGCTCGGCGATCGCGCTGCACACCTTCGCGACGCCGGGCGTGTACGCCAGGGACAGGTCGTCCTTGTCACGGACCGGCACGGTGGCCTTCACAGCCATCTTGCCGCCGCGATGCAGCGCGAACGCCGGGTCGAAGGAGTCGAGGGACGTGAGGGGCTCCGCCCCGTCCTGCTCGCTCTCGCTCCCGGTCTCACTGTCGCTGCGAGGATTCACAATCTCCGCTGCCACTAGGTTTTACCCCTTAAGTGTTCATGGTTTGAGGGTTTAACCACTCCTGGTGAGAAGTGGGCGGGACCGCGCCGAGCCCGGTGGGTTGATGCGTACGGGCCAAACGCGACGGGCGCGCCGCACACGCGCCCTGAGCCCCGGATGAGGGGTGTAAAGAACCTTCATACCGGACCGACGCCGCCGGCGACGAGTCCATAACGCGAAGGTCACATGCCGAGGCCAGGACTCATCGCCTGATTTCAGGACAAGACCTGGACAAACACTCGGCAAGCGCTCGCGCCCCGGCAAACGCGGCGGCCGGATCCTCGCCCAACCCCGTTCCGCCGGAGATCTTCCGGCTGAATCGAAAGTTTCCCGCAACCCGTCCGGCCTGTTCACGGCCAGGTGGGGCGCATCATCGGCCACCCGTTATCCATTTTTGACATTGGCCACCCCCTGAATGGCTCAGTCCGAATGGCAAGATGCGGTAATCACATGAGGTCGCGACACTCGAAGGCGTGTGCTCTCGTCGACCTATGGCGCTGCTTTACTCCCTGGTAACAGCAGTCGCCGGCCCCATCGGCATCTCCACCCATCCGCCGGAGGAACCCACCATGACCGCAAGCACCACCCGTCGTACCACCGCCGCACGCTCGAGGATTGCAGCGGTCGGCGCGATCGCGGTCGCAGGCGCACTGCTTCTCACCGGCTGCGGTGACCAGACTGACAAGGGCAGCGACAGCGGCACCAAGGACTCGACGGGCTCCGCCGCCCCGCTCGCCGACAAGCTCCCGGCCGACATCCGCAAGGCGGGCGTCATCAAGGTCGGCTCCGACATCGCGTACCCGCCTGTCGAGTTCATGCAGGGCGGCAAGGCCGTCGGCATCGACCCCGACATCGCAGAGGCGCTGGGCAAGCAGCTCGGCGTGAAGTTCGACTTCCAGAACGGCAAGTTCGACCAGCTCATCGTGGGTCTGCAGTCCGGTCGCTTCAACGTGATCATGTCCGCGATGAACGACACCAAGGACCGCCAGAACGGTATCGACTCGGAGACCGGCAAGAAGGCCGGCGAGGGCATCGACTTCGTCGACTACTTCACCGCAGGCACCTCGATCCTCGTCCAGAAGGGCAACCCCAAGAACATCAAGTCCCTGGACGACCTGTGCGGTCAGGTCGTGGCGCTGCAGCGCGGCACCACCTCCGAGGGCATCGCCAAGGCCCAGAGCAAGAAGTGCACCGAGGACGGCAAGAAGGCCATCAAGCTCCAGACCTACGACACCGACCCCGAGGCGCTGCTCCGGCTGAAGCAGGGCGCGTCCGTCGCCGACCTCAACGACTTCCCGGTCGCCGCCTACAACGCCAAGACTTCGGGAGGCGGCAAGGACTTCGAGGTCGTCGGTGAGCAGATCGAGGCCGGCCCGTACGGCATCGGTGTGAGCAAGAAGAACACCCAGCTGCGCGACGCCATCCAGGCTGCCGTGAACGCGATCATCAAGAACGGCGAGTACGAGAAGATCCTCGAGAAGTGGAACGTCACGGATGGCGCAGTGACGGAGGCGAAGATCAACGGCGGCTCCTGAGCCTCGGCACACTGAAGGGCAGTCACTGTGACTGACACGATCGACAAGGCTCCGGCGGCGTCCGTGCCGCCGGAGCAGATCAAAGCGATCCCCGTGCGCCACTACGGCCGCTGGCTGGCCGGGGCAGCGGTCATCGCCATCCTGGTACTGATCGGGATCGCCTTCTCGAACGCGAACATCAACTACGAGATCATCCCCGACTACCTGACGGACGGCACCATCCTGTCCGGCGCCTGGCACACGCTGTACATCTCCGTGCTGGCCATGGTGCTGGGCCTCGTCCTGGGCGTGATCCTCGCGGTCATGCGGATGTCGTCCAACCCGGTCACCAGCACGGTGGCCTGGTTCTACGTCTGGTTCTTCCGGGGCACTCCGGTCCTGGTCCAGCTGCTGATCTGGTACAACATCTCGCTCGTCTTCCCGGTCCTGAACCTGGGGTTCTACAAGGACGAGATGAACCAGGTCATGACGCCGTTCCTCGCGGCGTTGCTGGGTCTCGGCCTGAACGAGGCCGCCTACATGTCCGAGATCGTCCGCGCCGGCATCCAGTCCGTTGACGAGGGGCAGACCGAGGCCTCCCACGCACTGGGCATGACCCGGGGCAAGACCCTTCGGCGCGTGATCCTGCCGCAGGCCATGCGGGTCATCGTGCCGCCGACGGGCAACGAATACATCAACATGCTCAAGACGAGCTCGCTGGCGTACGCGGTGCAGTTCAATGAACTGATCAAGCGGTCCACGGACATCTCCAGCACCTCGCTCGCGGTCGTCGAGATGTACTTCGTGGCCTCGATCTGGTACCTGATCCTGACCAGCGTCTTCAGCGTCGGCCAGTACTACCTGGAGCGCCGCTACGCCCGTGGTTCGACGCGGAGCCTGCCGCCGACGCCGCTGCAGCGCCTGAAGAAGAACCTCCGTCTGTTCGGTTCGTTCCGCCGTCCGGGGGAGGCCCGATGACCAGTCTCGGCAAAGACATCGTCAAGCCCACCGGCGGACACCCGATGGTCAAGGCCGAAGGCGTCCACAAGTCTTTCGGTCTGGCCCACATCCTCAAGGGCATCGACCTCGAGGTGAATCCCCGGGAGGTCTTCTGCCTGATCGGCCCGTCCGGTTCCGGCAAGTCCACCTTCCTGCGGTGCATCAACCACCTGGAGAAGATCAGCGCCGGCCGCCTGTACGTGGACGGTGAGCTGGTCGGCTACCGGCAGAAGGGCGACAAGCTCTACGAGCTGAAGGAGAAGGAGGTCGCGGCGCAGCGGCGGGACATCGGCATGGTGTTCCAGCGCTTCAACCTCTTCCCCCACATGACGGCGCTCGAGAACGTCATGGAGGCCCCTGTCCAGGTCAAGCGCGAGGCCAAGGCCGTGGCCAGGGAGCGCGCTGAGCGGCTGCTGGACCGGGTGGGCCTGGGTGACCGGAAGAACCACTACCCGGCCCAGCTCTCGGGCGGTCAGCAGCAGCGTGTCGCCATCGCGCGAGCCCTGGCGATGGAGCCCAAGCTGATGCTGTTCGACGAGCCGACGTCCGCACTGGACCCGGAGCTCGTCGGCGAGGTTCTCGACGTCATGCGCGACCTCGCAGAGGACGGCATGACCATGATCGTGGTCACCCACGAGATGGGCTTCGCCCGAGAGGTCGGCGACAGCCTCGTCTTCATGGACGACGGCGTGGTCGTCGAGGCCGGCAACCCGCGCGACGTCCTGACCAAGCCGCAGCACGAGCGGACGAAGGCATTCCTCTCGAAGGTCCTGTAGCGGTCACGCGGTCCAGCGTGTGAGTGGGGCGGTGCAGATGCATCGCCCCACTTGCATGTGCGCAGCGCTTCGCAATCTCAAATCATCCTCAGATGCTCTCTTCCTCATTGATCACAGATCGCACACAGGAGAACTCGGGCGAGTGCCACGACTCGAACGGTGCCCTTAACGGCTGGACGGCCACGACTTCAAGGAAGGCAAGTACGGTCACCCGTACCGCCCCTTCGCATTCCCCGCCCGCCCGCCGGCCCCGGCCTACTTCAGGGCCAGCAGCAGCGTGTCCGCCGGCGAGCACCACACCGGCCGGACCTCGGCGAAGCCCTTCTCGCGCAGTACCCGCGCGTGCCAGGCCGGGGACGGCATGAAGCCGTCCGTGTGCTCGCCGTGGATCTCGAAGCGCCGGGCGGTCGGTCCGGCCAGCACCGGGTCCTTGGCGGCGAGCTGCCACCACTGGGCCCAGTCGAGGGCGCCGTCGCGCTTGGCCTGATCCATGCGGGCCTGGCGCTGCGCGCGCTCGGCCGCATTGATCCGGGGCGTGGTCTCGTCGATCATGTGATCCGCGTTCATGAAGACACCGCCGTCGCGGACCAGTCCCGCGATCCGGCCGTAGAGATCCGCGAGGGGTTCCCGGTGCAGCCAGTGCAGGGCCGTCGCGGTCAGTACGGCGTCGTACGAGTCGTGGGGCAGCTTGGCGACCCACTCGGGGTCCTTGAGATCGGCGGTGACGAGGGTGACCCGCTCGTCGCCCGCGAAGGTGCCCTCGGCGATGGCGAGCAGCGCCGGGTCCAGGTCGACCCCGGTGCTGGTGGCGTCCGGGAACCGGGCGAGCAGCCGGGCGGTGATGCTGCCGGTGCCGCAGGCCAGGTCGAGCACCCGCGGTGCGGTGCCGACCAGCGCCTCGACCATGTCGAGCATGACGCGGAATCGTTCCTCCCGGTCGGGCAGGTACCACTCCTGCTGGCGGTCCCAGCTCTCCTGCCAGGCCCGCCAGTCGGTGCCGAAGATGTCCGTGGTGCCGGTGGTGCCGGTGCTGTCCGTGGCGCCGGCCTCGCCGACCGCTCCAGTGTCCGTTCCCGTGCTCCTGTCGGTGTCCGTCATCGAGCAGCGCTCCCTCACACCCGTCACGTAATACCCTGAAAGCACGATCGTCTGTTACCTGACCGCATGCACGACCATAGAGCCCACGCGTAAGGACTACAAGTGGAACTGGCCTATTACTCCGACTACGCCGTCCGCCTCGTCAACACCGAGGAACCGGCGCGGGGGAAGGACACCCTGACCTCTGTCGAGGCGGTACGCGATCTGTTCGGCGCCAATCAGTCGGCCGCACGCCGTGCCACGGAGGCCGATGTCACCCGGTTCCGCTCGGTCCGCGCCCGGCTGCGCGCGGTCTTCGAGGCGGCCGACTCCGGCGACGAGACCCTGGCGGTGGACCTGCTGAACTCGCTGCTGCTGGAGTTCCCGGTCAGCCCGCAGATCTCCGGCCACGACTTCCGCGACGACGACGGCCGTCCGCTCTGGCACATGCACCTGGCCGACCACCCGTCCAACGCCACCGCCGGCTACGCCGCGATCGCCGCGATGGGCCTGGCCTTCCACCTCACCGAGTACGGCGTGGACCGCCTGGGCCTGTGCCAGGCCCCGCCCTGCCGCAACGCCTACCTGGACACCTCGACCAACCGCTCGCGCCGCTACTGCTCCGACCGCTGCGCCACCCGCGCCAATGTGGCGGCCTACCGCGCCCGCAAGCGCCTGGAGGCCGACCGGTCGGAGGAGAACACCGGCCGGGCCGCGGAGAGCGCCCAGGTGAGCAGCGCCAGCGGCGAGCGCTGAGCGGGCTTGCGAGGCCGGTACCGGAAGCGCACCTTGCCCAGCACCAGCTCGTCGGGCACCACCCCGTAGTCGGTGCTGTCGCCGCCCGCGTAGCCGTTGTCCCCCAGTACCCACCAGCCGCCGTCGCGCCGCTCGGCGATCCGCTTGACGACGAGCAGGTCCTGCTGGAAGGGATGCCGCAGCACGACGACGTCACCCACCCGGACGCGGGCTCCGTAGTGCACCAGGAGCCGGTCCCCGTGATACAGCGTCGGCACCATGGACGGCCCCGTCACCTCGGCCACCCCGAAGGGCAGCGTCGACCCCGTCCGCTCGGCGTCCGACAACTCCGGCATCACCCGGCACCTCCCCGGTCTTTCCTCCACCAGTCTCAGTGTGACCCCGGACTTTTGTCCTAAGCCCGCGGGGGCACTCGCGAAAAGGGGTCACGCAGGGAGTAATGTCCCCCCTGAGAAGACGATCACGAGGGAGGAATGCTTCATGCTTTCCCGCCTGTTTGCGCCCAAGGTCACGGTCAGCGCGCACTGCGACCTGCCCTGCGGCGTGTACGACCCGGCCCAGGCCCGCATCGAGGCGGAGTCGGTGAAGGCCATCCAGGAGAAGATGGCCGGCAACGACGACCCGCACTTCCGGGCTCGTGCCGCTCACATCAAGGAGCAGCGCGCGGAGCTCGCGAAGCACCACGTCTCCGTGCTGTGGAGCGACTACTTCAAGCCGCCGCACTTCGAGAAGTACCCCGAGCTGCACCAGCTGGTGAACGACACGCTGAAGGCCCTGTCGGCCGCCAAGGCGTCGACGGACCCGGCCACCGGCCAGAAGGCGCTGGACTACATCGCCCGGATCGCCGAGATCTTCCAGGAGACCAAGAAGGCCTGAGCCTCACCTGGACCCACCGACCTGCGGTCCCGCGATCGCCCGGTCCACCCCGCACCCGGCCCGCACCCGCCACCACCCACGGCGGCCCTGCGGACCGGGTGCGGTCGTTCCGGGGCCGTGACAGGGCACCGGCTCATCGCGGGCCTGCCGGCAGGCCCGTCCTCGCTGTGCGGTGCAGATGGATCCACGATGCCAGGGCGAGGGCCGACGCGACGGATCCGAACAGCGACTGCCAGACGGGTCCTGGGCCACTGAAGGTGGCGCCCTCGTCCGAGCCGAGGGCCGCCCAGACGCAGGCCGTCCCCACGAGCAGGTCGACGGCGCAGACGAGCCATGCGGACACCAGGCCGGCCGCCAGTTGCGCGGGCCGGATGCAGAGCACGGCCAGGGACAGCGCCGCCCCGAGGACGAGCACGGCGATTTGCATGAACCAGATGGCGGCGGTGTGGTCGGAGTCGGCTCCCCAAATGGCGATCTGCGCACCGGCCATGCCCAGCGCGCACAGCGTCACCCCGACCGCCGACCACGCATCGCCCCGCCGCGGCCGGAGGGACAGCAGGGGGGACGAGCGCATGCCGATCACCGCCACGAGGGCCGTCCCTGCGGCTACTGCCAGCAGAATCCGTGTGCCGACGATGAACTCCGGAAGCCACGTGAAGGCGACGTTCCGGGATCCGTAGACATCGGCCTGTACGGCGTACGGTATTCCCATCGCGTTCAGGGCGCCGTAACCGGTCAGGAGCCCCGCGCCCGCCCAGGCGCGTGGCAGCGGCGACCGGGTGAGGCGCCACACCGCTACACCGATGGCGATGCTGATCACGGGGCGGATGAACTCCGAGAGGAAGGAGCCCTCCTCGTCGATCAGGATGGCCACCGGGTCCGTGACGGAATGCCAGCCGTAGAGGACAACTCTCAGAAAGGGGTTCACCAGCAGGCCTACGCCGTACAGGGACATCGCCACGAGGGCGGCCGTCCCGGCGTGGCGCAGAAGCCTCGATGCGTTGGTGCGGCTCGGGGGGTCCCGTGGGTCGAGGGGTGCCTGCCCGCCGCCGGGGGCGGCGGTACGCCCCCGAAGGGGTGGCGGCGTGGACGAGGGCGGCGGAGTCCGGCCGAGGCCGGCGGAGGTCGCGGGGGCCGGCGACGGGACGAACTGGGGCACCGTCTGCCCGGTGCGTCGCGCGGTCGCCGCGAAGGCCGGATTGCGTGACAGGGCGAGCCCGTCGATCGTTCCCGTGACGCGCTGCTGGGGCAGGGGCAAGCGGAGGACCGTGGCGGTGTACAGAAGCCTGCGGTAGGTCTCGCCGCAGGTGAGCAGTTCCGGACCGTCGGGCACTCCGTCGCGCAGCAGGCGGAGGAGTTCGCCGGTGAACGCGGTGTGAGTTGCGCCCTCGGGGGCCAGGGAGACCCCGGTGCGGGGAGCGGAGGTGAGGACGAACGTCCCCGAGATCTCGAGCCGTCCGGCAAGCCCGGACTCGTCGTCGGCCATGTCCGCGGCGCCCAACCCGCTGAAACAGCAGTCGAGGACCACCACCCGGTTCGCCGCCCCGCAGTCGTTCAACACCTCGCGCACCAGGTCGTAGGCCAAGGCGCTCACCCCGAGTTCCTCGGGGTCGGTGTCCGAGAGGGCGAGGTAGAGGTCGGTGCGCGGACCGACGAGACCGTGTCCGGCGAAGTAGACGATGAGGGTGTCCTCGGCCAGTGCCGCGTAGTGCTTCAGCGAGCGGTACACCGTGCGGATGTCTTCCGGGTCGCTGAGTACGACGCAGCGCTCCGGAGGGAGCCCGCCCAGCGCCGGGTCGGTGAGAACCGCCTGCAGATCGCGGAGGTTGTTGCGCACGGCGGGCAGGTTTCTCAGACCTGACCGATAGGTGCCGGTGCCGATCAGGACGGCGTACGACCGCTGCGGGTCGGGAAGACGCACGACGCCCGCCCTAGTCGTCAGTCGCGGGGGCGGGTGGCTCCGGCGGGCCTTCCAGCGCCAGGCGCAGCAGTCGTTCAGACTCCTCCGCCTCGGCCGTCGTGATGGTCACCTGCCGGCCGCCGGTCGTGGTGACCCTGACCGTGGTGGGGGCTCGGCCCGCGGCGCGCCGTTGGGTGAGCCAGAGAGTCAGAGCCTGTCCCAGCGCTCCCGTGACGGCGCTGACGACTCCGCTGACCAGTCCCTCGACGACGAGCTCGCCGACCGACCCCATCTGGCCGGGTAAGGCGGCCGGTGTGGAGTACCGGACGCGTCCACGCAGGGCCGACTCCTGGCGCAGCCAGTCCCACAACGACTGCATGGCGGCATGGTCCCCGTCGACCGCGATGCGGACACCGACGACATCGACCACTGCTTCCCCCTCTTCGTCACCGAGCCATGGCCGTATACAGGAGGAAGCCGATGCCGGGCCGCCACCTGGGGGGGACGATGATCCCACCAGGAACCCGCACACCGCAGCGATTCCGCTGCAAATGCACCGGACGGTGGTGGTGCAGGGGCGGGTTCGGTCGGAGGGGCTACTGTCCGACCGGGCAGGGATCGGCGGCCTGCGGTCCGTCCGCGTGGTGCCGGGCCTCGGGCCGGTCTTCCGCCTTGCCGCAGTCGGGATTCCGGCAGGGCCCCGGTTGCCAGACGGGGACCCAGGCGCCCAGCGTCTTGTGGCGCCGGGCGACCATCTCCAGCGGCTGTCCGCAGGTGGGACAGACGGGCCGTTCGCCGGTCATGTCCCGCAGCGTAGGTCCGGGTGGGGCTCAGCGCCTCCTGGAGTAGGTGCGCACCACCGCTCCGTTGCGGAAGGTGCGCGTGGACTCCAGGGTGAACTCCACCACGGGGAATGCGGCGCTGAACATGGGCATGCCGGTGCCCAGCACGATCGGGTAGGTCTTGATGACCATCTCGTCGATCTCCCCGGCCAGTTCCCCGGCGACGCGGGAGCCGCCGCAGAGGTAGATGTCGTACGGGCTGTCCTCGGCCTTCAGTTCGCGGACCCGGCCGACCAGGTCGTCGGAGACGATCTCGACGTTCGGGTCGGGCGACTCGGTGAGGGTGCGGGAGGCGACGAACTCCCGCAGATGGGCGTAGGGGCTGGTGATGCCCTCCTTCAGCGCGAGGTCGTAGCTGGCCCGGCCCTGGATGACCGTGTCGAACCGCTTGTTCGGCAGGTCGTCCAGGCCCAGGGCCCGGCGCCCGTGGGTCGGCAGAGTCTCCGGATACTCGGTGCGCAGGTACTCGAAGAACTCCTCGTCGACGAACCGCACCATGGCCGAGGCGTCGCCGCCGGGGTCGCCGATGAAGCCGTCGATGGAGCAGGCGATGAAGTAGGTGAGCTTTCGCACGATGGCCTCCTGGCTGCGGGTGCCCTGACCGCGTTGCCGCGGCTGTGCTGCCCTGGCTGTGTTGCCTTGGCTGTGCCGCTTCGTTGACGACTTCAGTTGTAGTACTTCGGTTGTAGTGGTTGCAAGGGTTTATCGCGTTCAGCGCAGGCGGGGGCGCGGTTCGCGCCACATGGGCCACATGCAGGGGCCGTCGGGGAGGCGGAGAGGTTCCCCGGTGAGTGAGAAACCGAGACGTTCGTAGAGGCGGCGGCTGCGTTCGCTGCTCGCCTCCAGGTACGCGGGCAGCCCTTCGCGGTCGCAGCGGTCGAGGACCGAGGTGATGAGGGCGGTGCCGAGGCCCTCGCCCTGCCGCTGCGGGGCCACGCCGATCATCCACAGGTACTCGTGGGCCCGCCCGGAGGGGTGGATCGCCGCGGTCAGCCTGCCGATCTGCTCCACCCGCTCGTTGTCCGGGTCGACCGCCTGCCGCAGCTGTGCGGGCCCGTCGTCCTCCTCCCCGGAGCCGTGCTCCTCCTCCGGCATCGACATCCACAGCGCGCACGCCGAGCCGTCCTCCGTGACGTCGATGCGCCCGCCGGCGAGCACGATGTCGGTGAACGCCGCCATCAGCCGGTGATGCGTGCGCCGCCAGTACTCCTCGCCGGGGAACACCCAGCTGCTCACCGGGTCGTCCTGGAACGCCTCGTCCAGCAGCCGGACCACCAGCTCCCGGTCGCCCTCACCGGCCGTACGGATCGCCACGCCCATCTCCGCTTCTCCTCTCAACCGCCTTGTCATGTACGGGGGTTGAGCCTACGGGGACGGTGGCCGGCGGTGCAGCGGGCGGGCCCCGCACACCGTGGGGAAGTGCGGGACCCGCCGCCGGGTCCGGAGCACCGGTGCCGTGCGGGTCAGGGTCCGCACGGCCCGGCGGCTCCGGGGCTTCAGGTGGTGCGCCGGGTGACGAACTCGGCCAGCGACAGCAGCCCTCCGGCACCCTCCGGGTCGGGCACCGCGCGGGCCAGTTCCTGCATCGCCCGGGCCATCCGGTCGGCCGCCTGGGCCTGCGCCCAGTCACGGCCGCCCGCCCGTTCCACGGCCGAGGTGATGCGTTCCAAGTCCTCCCTCGTGTGTTCCAGGTCCCCCTTCGCGTGCGGAGCCGCGTAGAGCGCGGCGAGTTCGGTGGCCGCCGGGGAGCCGGAGGTGAGCGCGGCGACCACCGGCAGGGACTTCTTGCGGGCGGCCAGGTCCGCGCCGGCCGGCTTGCCGGTGCGGCCTGGGTCGCCCCATATGCCGATCACGTCGTCGATCAGCTGGAAGGCCAGCCCGGCCTGACGCCCGAACGCGTCCAGCGCCCGCACCTCGGCGTCCGAGGCACCGGCGTACAGCGCGCCCAGGGCGCAGGCGCAGCCGAGGAGCGCGCCGGTCTTGGCCTCGGCCATGGCCAGCGTCTCGTCGAGGGTGACCTCCTGCGGGGCGCGCCGTTCCATGGCGGTGTCCGCGTGCTGGCCCGCGCACAGCTCGATCACGCAGTCGGCGAGCCGGGCCGCGGCGAGCGGGGCGGCCCGGTGCCCGTCCTCGGCGAGCAGCCGCAGGGCCAGCGCCTGGAGGGCGTCCCCGGCGAGGATGGCGTCGGCGTCACCGAACACCGTCCAGGCGGTGGGCCGGTGGCGGCGGGTGGTGTCCCGGTCCATCACGTCGTCGTGCAGCAACGTGAAGTTGTGGACGAGCTCCACCGCGGCGGCGGCCCGTAAGGATGCCGCACGTGCACCTGGTCCGCCGAGGGCGGAGGCCGAGGCCAGCACCAGGGCAGGCCGGATCGCCTTGCCGGATCCGCCGGAGGCCGGGGTGCCGTCGGCGTGCTCCCAGCCGAAGTGGTAGCGCGCGATCCGCCGCATCGGGCCGGGCAGCGAGGCGATCGCGGCCCGCAGCACCGGGTCGACCTCGGCCCGCGCCAGCTCCAGCAGCGTCGTCGCCTCGTGCCTCTCGGCGGGACGCCGTACGGTCCCCGGTACGCCCCGGGGTGAACGCCCTGCCGTGGACTGTGTCCTGAGCTCCGTCATGGACTCACCCCTGCGACCGGCCCGGAGGATGAGCGGCGGGTGATGCCTGCACCGCCGTAGCGCGCGTACCTGGAGGGTGTACCCGTCCGGGCGTGCGGGGACACGGCGGGCCGGCCGCGGCGTGGCTGGATCGTCACCGCCAGCGGCCGATCGCGACGTTCTCCAGGACGCCCAGTGCGTCCGGTACCAGCACCGCTGCCGAGAAGTAGGTCGTGACCAGGTACTTGATGATGGCCTGTTCGTTGATGCCCATGAACCTGACGGACAGGCTCGGCTCGATCTCGTCCGGGATGCCGGAGGCCCGCAGGCCGATGACGCCCTGGTCCTCCTCGCCGGTGCGCAGCGCGATGATGGAGGTGGTGCGGGCCTCGGTCACCGGGATCTTGTTGCACGGGAAGACGGGCACCCCGCGCCAGGTGGGGATGCGGTTGTTGCCGATGTCGATGGTCTCCGGGACCAGTCCCCGCTTGTTGAGCTCGCGGCCGAACGCGGCGATGGCACGCGGGTGGGCCAGGAACATCCTGGTCCCGCGGCGCCTGCTGAGCAGTTCGTCCATGTCGTCGGGGCTGGGCACGCCGTCGTGCGGCTGGATCCGCTGGTCGTACTCGCAGTTGTGCAGCAGGCCGAAGTCCCGGTTGTTGACCAGCTCGTGCTCCTGACGCTCCTTCAGCGCCTCGACGGTCAGCCTGATCTGCTGCTCCGTCTGGTTCATCGGCTGGTTGTAGAGGTCGGCCACGCGGGTGTGGATGCGCAGCACGGTCTGGGCCACGCTGAGTTCGTACTCGCGGGGCCGGGGCTCGTAGTCCACGAAGGTGTGCGGGACGTCCGGCTCGCCGCTGTGGCCGGCCGCGAGGTCGATCTCCTTCTCTCCGTACTTGTTGGTGCGCTGGGCCGGGACGGAGCGGCTGCGCCTGAGATGCTCGCGCAGGGTCTCGGAGCGCTCGGCGACCTGCTGGACCGCCTCGCGGGGCAGCACCAGCACGGTGCAGGCGGTGAGCGTGCGGGCCGTGTACTCCCAGATGGCGTCCTCGTCGAGCAGAGCCTGGTCGCCGAAGTAGGCGCCGTCGGCGAGGACCCCGAGGGACTCGTCGTCTCCGTAGGGGCCGGTGCCGATCTTCTCCACCCTGCCGTGCGCCAGCAGGTACACCTCGTCGGTGGGGCTGCCGAAGGAGGCGATCACCTGGCCGGCCTCGATCTCCCGCTGCCGGCAGCGGGTGGCGAGTTCGGCGAGCACCTCCTCGTCCTCGTAGTCCCGCAGGGCGGGCAGTTCGCCCAGCTCCGCGGGGATGATCTCGACGCGGTCGCCGGTCTTCACGAATGTCATCCGGCCGTCGCCCACGGCGTAGGTCAGCCGCCGGTTCACCCGGTACGTTCCGCCCTTGACGTCCACCCACGGCAGCATGCGCAGCAGCCAGCGCGAGCTGATCTCCTGCATCTGCGGAACGGACTTGGTGGTCGTGGCCAGGTTCCGCGCCGCCGCCGTACCGAGGCTCTGCTGGGGCCTGGTCTGCTCCGTGCGGACCTCTTCGCCTACCGACATATGGAATTGCCCTCCCAGTTGTGATCCACGCCCATCCGTGCCGGGCATCGATCTGCGAGAGCAAGCCTTCCTCACGTAACGTGCTCGTACCATTACCCGAAAGAGCGGGAATGGATCTTCGAGTGCCGGGGCATCCAGTGCTTCCGGCGCGCGCTCCGCGCCGGACTCCCGGCGTTCCCGGCACGGGCGGAGCCCGACGCTCCACGAAGTTGTCCGAATCGGCTCGCACAGGCTCCGAACGATGGGTTCCGGCCGTTCCGTTTCGGTACAAGCACCGGTACGGGACGGCTGCACAGGGCGGCCGTCCGCAGCACGTGAGGAGGCGGTCATGGCCCCACCCATGTCCGCGAGCGCGTTCCTCAGCGCTCTGAAGGCGGAGGGTCTGACAGTCGTCGAGGTCGGCAACTGGCGTACCCACAACCGCAACCACAAGGGCCCCTGGGGGCCGGTGCACGGCGTGATGATCCATCACACGGTGACCAAGGGCAGCGCCAGAACCGTGGAGATCTGCCGCAAGGGCTACGAGAGCCTGCCCGGTCCGCTGTGCCACGGGGTCATCACCAAGGACGGCCGGGTCCATCTCGTCGGCTACGGCCGGGCCAACCACGCCGGTCTCGGCGACGACGACGTGCTGCGGGCGGTGATCGCGGAGCGGGCGCTGCCACCGGACAACGAGGCGAACACCGACGGCAACCGGCACTTCTACGGCTTCGAGTGCGAGAACCTCGGCGACGGCAAGGACCCCTGGCCGGCGGCACAGCTGGAGGCGATCGAGAAGGCCGCCGCGGCGGTCTGCCGCCACCACGGCTGGAACGAGCGGTCGGTGATCGGCCACCTGGAGTGGCAGCCCGGCAAGGTCGATCCGCGCGGTTTCACCATGTCCTCGATGAGGTCCCGCATCCGCGACCGGCTGAATTAGCGGCCGGGAAGCGGCCCGGTGGCGGCCCGGGCGGCGATCATTTCCGGCCAAGGATGGGGCCGGTGGGCGGTCGGGTGCCGGCGACGGCCGGGCAGTAACGGCTGCGCGGCAGTGACGGCCTCGCGCCGGAGACGGCGTTGCGCCGGAGACGGCGTTGCGCCGGAGACGGCGTTGCGCCGGAGACGGCCGGGATGACGGCCCTGTGCGCCGGTAGCGGACCGCCACGCCGTCGGCCCGGTGCCGCGGCACCGGTCTCGCGGTCGGGTGCCGGCGACGGCCGGGCGACAACGGCCCTGCGCCGGTGAGGCCCGCCCCGCCGAAGGACCGGCGCCGGAGACACCGGCCTCCGCCGCCGGGCCGCACCCCGCCCGCACCGCCCCCGCCGGGGACAATGGCACCGTGACCTGGCCCGACGCCCCCGAGTCCTCCGGCTCTCCCGAGGCCCCCGGTTCCCCCGAGGCCCCCGGCTCCCCCGAGGCCCCCGGCTCCCCCGAGGCCCCCGGCTCCCCCGGACTCGCCGGGCTCGCCGGGCTCGCCGGGCTCCGACCCCGGCTGCCCTCGCCGGTGCAGGAAGTCGTGGACGAGCGGTTCGAACGGCACGGAGTGCGGCTCGTGCTCAAGCGGGACGACCTGATCCACCCGGAACTGATCGGCAACAAGTGGCGCAAGCTGGCGCCCAGCCTCGCGGCGGCCGAGGGCCGGACGGTGGTCACCTTCGGCGGGGCGTACTCCAACCACCTGCGGGCCACGGCCGCCGCCGGACGCCTGCTCGGGCTGCGCACCGTCGGTGTGGTCAGGGGGCACGAGCTGCGCGACCGCCCGCTCAACGGCTCCCTCGCCCGCTGCGCCGCCGACGGCATGCGGCTGCACTTCGTCGAGCGCTCGGTCTACCGCCGCAAGACCGAGCCCGGGACGCTGGCGGCCGTCCTGCGGGACGCCGGCGCGGGAGAGGACGCGTACGTGGTGCCCGAGGGCGGCAGCAACGCCCTGGCCGTACGCGGCTGCCGTGCGCTGGGCGAGGAGCTGGCGGGCGTGGCCGACGTGGCCGCGGTCGCCTGCGGGACCGGCGGGACGCTGGCCGGGATGGCCGCCGGACTCGCACCAGGTGCACGGGCGTTGGGGGTGCCCGTTCTCAAGGGCGGCTTCCTGCACCGCGAGGTGGAGGCGTTGCAGACGGCCGCGTTCGGCGGCCCGGCCGGCGACTGGAGCCTGGACGACCGCTTCCACTTCGGCGGTTACGCCCGCACCACACCGGAACTCGACGCGTTCGCCGCGGACTTCGAGGACCGGCACGGCGTCCCGGTCGAGCGTGTCTATGTCGCCAAGTTGCTTTACGGCCTTGTCGCTCTCGCGGAGGAGAGGGCCTTCCGGCGCGGCAGCACGGTGGCCGCCGTCGTCACCGGGCGCCCCTTCCCCGAGGTCCCCGGTCCGTGATCCCCCGAAGGCCGTCGGCCCGTCGTCCCAGGTACTTCGTCCCCGCCTGCGCCGTCTCCCTGAACGTTCGTCCCCGCCTACGCCGTCTCCCTGAACGTTCGTCCCCGCCTACGCCGTCTCCCTGAACGTTCGTCCCCGCCTACGCCGTCTCCCTGAACGCCGCCGCCTCCTCGAGGTCGAGCCTGCGCAGCAGGGTGCGCAGCATCTCGTCGTCGATGTAGCGGCCGTCGCGCAGCCGCACGAACACGTCGCGTTCGGCGCCGATCATCTCCCGCGACAGCCGCCGGTAGGTGTCGTCCACGGACTCCCCGGTGACGGGATTGGTCTGCCCGAGCCGTTCCCAGACGGCGTTGCGGCGGCGTTCCAGCACCGCGCGCAGCCGGTCGGCGAGCGGGACGGGGAGGGCGTTGCGCTCGTCCGCCAGCAGCTCCTCGAGGCGTCGTTCCGCGGCTCGCGAGGCCTGCGCCTGGGCGTTGGCCTCGGTGAGCGTCTCCGCCTGGGCGTCGCGCGGCGGGAACTTCAGCAGGCGGGTCAGCAGCGGCAGCGTGAGTCCCTGGACGACCAGCGTGCCGATGACGGTGGTGAAGGTCAGGAACAGCAGCAGGTTGCGCTGCGGGAAGCCGGCGCCGTCGGCGGTGAGCGGGATGGAGAAGGCGATGGCGAGCGACACCACTCCGCGCATCCCGGCCCAGGCGATGACGAAGGGCGCCTTCCAGCCGGGCCGGCCCTCCCGCTCGCGGATCCGCGCCGACAGCTTCGGCGGCAGCCAGGTCGCCGGGTAGACCCAGATGAACCGCACGGCGACGACCACCGCGAAGACGGCGAGCGCGTACCAGGCGGCCTCGAGGCCCTCGTACTCGCCGAGGCCGGTGAGGACGACCGGCAGTTGCAGCCCGATCAGCGCGAAGACCGCCGACTCCAGCACGAAGGCGACCATCTTCCACACGGCCTCCTCCTGCAGCCGGGTGGCGAAGTCGACCTCCCAGGCGCGGTGCCCCAGGTAGAGCGCGACGACCACGACGGCGATGACCCCGGAGGCGTGCACCTGCTCGGCGAGCGCGTAGGCGGCGAACGGGATCAGCAGGGAGAGGGTGTTCTGCAGCAGCGCCTCCCGCACATGGGTGCGCAGCCAGTGCAGCGGCACCATCAGCACCAGGCCGACCACCAGGCCGCCGATGGCGGCGAGCAGGAACTCGCCGACCCCGCCCATCCAGGTCATGCCCTCGCCGGCGGCCGCGGCGACGGCCACCCGGAACGCGGTGATCGCGGTGGCGTCGTTCAGCAGGGACTCGCCCTGGAGGATCGTGGTCACCTTCGACGGCAGTCCCACCCTGCGGGCCACCGCGGTGGCCGCGACGGCGTCCGGCGGGGCCACCACCGCGCCGAACACCAGCGCCGCGGTCAGCGGCAGCCCCGGCACCAGCAGATACAGGACCCAGCCGACGGCGAGGGTCGCGAACAGCACGTAGCCGACCGACAGCAGCGCCACCGGCCGCAGCTGGGCGCGCAGGTCGAGGTAGGAGCTCTCGGTCGCCGCCGAGTGCAGCAGCGGCGGAAGGATCAGCGGGAGCACCACGTGCGGGTCGAGCGCGTACGCGGGCACTCCGGGGACGTAGCTGACCGCGAGTCCGGCGGCGACGAGGAGCAGGGGCGCCGGAATGGGGGTGCGCCGGGCGGCCGCGGCGACCGCGGCGCTGCCCGCGACCAGCAGAAGCAGCGGCATCACGTCCATGTCCGGCACATCCTCGCTTTCGGCTCGCCCGTCGTAATCTGGCCATCATGAAACAGTGCACGCACGCCGACGCGCTGCCGCACCCGGAGCCGGCTCCGCTCAGTGAGACGTGCCCCGAGTGTCTGCGGGACGGCACGGACCCGGTGCAGCTGCGCCTGTGTCTCACCTGCGGTCACGTCGGCTGCTGCGACTCTTCGCCGAGGCGGCACGCCACGGAGCACCACAGACGGACCGGCCACCCGGTGATGCGGTCGCACGAACGCGGGGAGAACTGGCGCTGGTGCTTCGTCGATCACGTACTGGTGTGACCCGGCGGGTCCCGGGTGCCGGACGGTTCGACCGTCTGACGTCTGGGTACGTCAATCCGGCGCGCGCTCTTCCCAATTGGGCCCGCAGACCCCTAGCCACGGAGAGTATTCATAGTTTTACTATGAGTGACAGCAAGGCCTCGGGGTCCCGGGACAGGACCGTGCAGAGCGCGATAGCGTCACCGCTGAACCACGTAGCGCGTTGTCCGGGGCGGATTCCCGGCCCTGAAACGCTTGTACCACCTTGGAGGTGAGGGTGTCCCAGATCGCAGGCGAGCCCGCGACCCAGGACTTCGTGGAAGTCCGGCTGCCGGCCGCGGGGGCCTACCTGTCGGTGCTGCGCACGGCCACGGCCGGCCTCGCGGCCCGTTTGGACTTCACCCTCGACGAGATCGAGGACCTGCGCATCGCGGTCGACGAGGCCTGCGCGATCCTGCTGCAGCAGGCCGTGCCGGGATCGGTGCTCAGCTGTGTCTTCCGGCTCGTCGACGACTCGCTCGAGGTCACCGTCTCGGCGCCGACCACCGACGGCCATGCCCCCTCGCGGGACACCTTCGCCTGGACCGTCCTGTCCGCGCTCGCGGGCAAGGTCTCCTCCGCCGTGGACGAGGACAAAACCGTTTCGATCAGCCTCTACAAACAGCGCGGCGCGGGACCCGGGCCGGCGTGAGGAACGAGGACGGGCCGGTGCGGGACGAAGAACGCGGCACACGGGAGCTGCCGGCCGGGGGTGTGCCGGACGGCATCGACGGCATCCCCGAGCAGGCCCGGCCGCATCCGGAGGAGGACTCCGGACCGGTCGGGGCCCCGGGCGGGCCGGCGGACGGTGCCGGACGGCGCAGGCCCGCGGGCGGCCGGACGGGGGCTGCCTCCGGCCAGGCGGGCGTCCCGGCCCGCCCGAGGCCGGCGACGGGGGACGAGGCGAACGCTCGGGGAAGGGCGACGGGCGGGACGATGAACGAGCACGAGCGATACGCCGAGGACGAGGCGCCGCGGGCGCCGGGTGTGCCGGGTGTGCCGGCCACACCGGCCGCCCGCAGCGCGCCGGGCCCTCAGGGCACGCACGGCACGCACCACGACCCGCTGGACCGCAGCGGGGCGCGCGCCATGTTCCTCCGGCTGCGCACCCTGCCGGACGGCAGCCCCGAGTACGCGGAGCTGCGCAACCAGCTGGTCCGCATGCATCTGCCGCTGGTGGAGCATCTGGCGCGCCGCTTCCGCAACCGCGGTGAGCCCCTGGACGATCTCACCCAGGTCGCCACCATCGGTCTGATCAAGTCGGTCGACCGTTTCGACCCGGACCGGGGCGTGGAGTTCTCCACCTACGCGACCCCGACGGTGGTCGGCGAGATCAAGCGGCACTTCCGCGACAAGGGCTGGGCGGTGCGGGTGCCGCGCCGGCTGCAGGAGCTGCGCCTGGCGCTGACCACGGCCACGGCCGAGCTGTCCCAGCTGCACGGCCGCTCCCCCACGGTGCACGAGCTCGCCGAGAAGCTGGGCATCTCCGAGGAGGAGGTTCTGGAGGGCCTGGAGTCGGCCAATGCGTACTCCACGCTGTCCCTGGACGTCCCCGACACCGACGACGAGTCCCCCGCGGTCGCCGACACCCTGGGCGCAGAGGACGAGGCGCTGGAGGGTGTGGAGTACCGGGAGTCGCTCAAGCCGCTGCTGGAGGATCTCCCGCCGCGGGAGAAGCGGATCCTGCTGCTGCGCTTCTTCGGCAACATGACCCAGTCGCAGATCGCGCAGGAGGTCGGCATCTCGCAGATGCACGTCTCCCGGCTGCTGGCCCGCACACTGGCGCAGCTGCGGGAGAAGCTGCTCGTCGAGGAGTGACCGAGGGTGAGCACACCAGGCGAGTGAGCACATCCGGAGGCGGGCGGCGGGGGCCCGCCTCTGCCGTGCGGACTCTTGTACGCGGCCCCTTGCCGGCCCTCGGTGTGCGGCCCCTTGCCGGCCCTCGGCCGTGCGGCTCCTTCGGGGCGCTTCGCGGCGCTGCTACTTCTCGGCGTTCCCCGGTCCCCTGATCCCGAGGGCCTTCGTGGTCTCCGCGTTGATCAGCAGCACCAGGGAGCCGACGGCGACGACGGCGAGGGCGATGCCGGCCGGGATGGCGATGCTGTCGGCCTGGAGCAGGTTGTAGGCGACGGGCAGGGCCATGATCTGGGTGATGACGGCCGGGCCGCGGCTCCAGCTGCGCCGGCCGAGCAGTCCGCGGGCGGCGAGCAGCGGCAGCAGCGCCAGGAGGATCAGCGTGATCCCGCCGGTCACGGCCTGCCGGCGGTCGTCCGGCTCCCCGGTGATCCCGAGCACCAGCATCCACACGCCCCCGACGACGAGCGTCAGCCCTTCCAGGGCGACGAGCCCCGCGGCGTAGGTCAGGCGGCGCGGGCGGGGGCCGGTGGTGTCCGGTGCGGTGGCGGAGGTCTGGTCCTTGCTCACCCCAGAAGGGTAGCCCTCACCCTGGGCGTGGTACCGCCCAGTAGGTACCCTGCATCGCATGCGTGCACTTCTCGTGGTCAATCCGGCGGCAACGACAACCAGTGCGCGCACGCGCGACGTGCTGATCCACGCACTCGCCAGTGAGATGAAACTGGACGCGGTCACCACCGAGTACCGCGGGCACGCACGCGATCTCGGCCGGCAGGCCGCGCAGAGCGACGACATAGACCTGGTGGTGGCCCTCGGCGGCGACGGCACGGTCAACGAGGTGGTCAACGGTCTGCTGCACGCCGGCCCCGACCCGGAGCATCTGCCGGGCCTCGCGGTGGTCCCCGGCGGCTCCACCAATGTCTTCGCCCGTGCCCTCGGTCTGCCGAACCAGCCGGTGGAGGCCACCGGTGTGCTGCTGGACGCGCTGCGTGAGGGGCGCGAGCGCACGGTGGGCCTGGGGCTCACCTCGGGCACGCCGGGCACGGAGGACGAGTCGGTCCCGGCCCGCTGGTTCACCTTCAACGCGGGGCTCGGCTTCGACGCCGGGGTGGTCGGCCGGGTCGAGCAGCACCGCGAGCGCGGCAAGAAGTCGACGCACGCGCTCTATATGCGGCAGGTCGTGCGGGCCCTGTTCGGCGAGCCGCACCGCCGGCACGGGGTGATCAGCCTGGAGGTGCCGGGCGAGGAGCCGGTCCAGGACCTGGTGCTCTCCATAGTGTCGAACACCTCGCCGTGGACGTTCCTGGGCAACCGCCCGATCTACGCCTCCCCCAAGGCCTCCTTCGACACCGGCCTGGACATCTTCGGGCTGAAGCGTCTGTCCGCCGGCGCGGTTGCCCGGTATGGCACGCAGTTGCTCGCTTCGTCCCCCGAGCGCGGCCCCAAGGGCCGGCACGCTGTCTCCCGGCACGATCTCACCCAGTTCACCTTGCATTCGAAGGTGCCACTGCCCCTTCAGATGGACGGTGACCACCTGGGGCTGCGTACCAGCGTGACGTTCACAGGTGTACGCCGTGCACTGCGTGTGATTGTGTGAGCAGAACGGGCCAAAGTCCTTTCACTCGAACGTTTAGGCCAGGGTCCACCCCATGGAAGTACGGCTGTGACCTAGTCGACACCGAAGAATCCAAAAAAACTTCCCGGAAGGGGTTGTATCCGGGGTCGAGGTTTGCGAGTCTCTACATGGCGATCGGGACGGCCCGCAACACCGGCCTCCACAGATCACCGGAACCCCTCTACGAACCCAAGGACCACGCCAGGGAACCTGGCGGTCGGCCCTTCCCTTGTTGAGGGATTCGTGAAAGCGTTCACATTCACAAGCAACCCGCAGTAATACCAAGGAGAGGTAGCAGCCATGGACTGGCGTCACAACGCCGTTTGCCGCGAGGAAGACCCCGAGCTCTTCTTCCCCATCGGCAACACCGGTCCTGCGCTGCTGCAGATCGAGGAAGCCAAGGCCGTCTGCCGCCGCTGCCCGGTGATCGAGCAGTGCCTGCAGTGGGCGCTCGAGTCCGGCCAGGACTCCGGCGTCTGGGGTGGTCTCAGCGAGGACGAGCGTCGTGCGATGAAGCGCCGCGCCGCCCGCAACCGGGCCCGTCAGGCCTCCGCCTGACACACCCACCCTGCTGACAGCCTGAGCTTGGCGGCGCGTGCACCGCGTACGCATCTCCCGCCCCCGAGCCGCAGCGCGCAGTTCCCGAATGCGCATCAGCCCCGGACCGTTCACCGGTCCGGGGCTCTTTGCCGTCTGCCTCCGGTCGCCTACTTGTCGACCTGCACCGGGATGTCCAGGATCACCCTGGTCCCCCGCTCCGGCGCCGGGACCATGTCGAAGGTGCCGCCCAGCTCACCCTCCACCAGGGTCCGGACGATCTGCAGCCCCAGATTGCCGGCGGTCTTCGGGTCGAAGTCCTCGGGCAGACCGACCCCGTCGTCCTGGACGGTGACCAGCAGCCGGGCGTCCCTGCTGGTGCCGCCGCGGACCGCGGAGACCTCGACCGTGCCGGTGTCGCCCTCGCGGAACCCGTGCTCCAGGGCGTTCTGCAGGATCTCGGTGAGCACCATCGACAGCGGGGTGGCCACCTCCGCGTCCAGGATGCCGAAGCGGCCCGAACGCCGGCCGGTCACCTTGCCCGGCGAGATCTCGGCGACCATCGCGAGCACCCGGTCGGCGATGTCGTCGAACTCGACGCGCTCGTCCAGGTTCTGAGAGAGCGTCTCGTGCACGATCGCGATCGAGCCGACCCGGCGCACCGCCTCCTCCAGCGCCTCCCGGCCGCGGTCGGAACCGATCCGGCGGGCCTGCAGGCGCAGCAGTGCGGCCACCGTCTGGAGGTTGTTCTTCACCCGGTGGTGGATCTCCCGGATGGTGGCGTCCTTGGTGATCAACTCCCGTTCACGGCGGCGGAGTTCGGTGACGTCCCGGAGCAGCACCAGCGAACCGATGCGTGTCCCCTTCGGTTTGAGCGGGATGGCGCGGAACTGGATGACCCCGTCGTGCGCCTCGATCTCGAACTCACGGGGCGCCCAGCCGCTGGCGACCTTGGCCAGCGCCTCGTCCACCGGGCCGCGGGACGGGGCCAGTTCGGCGGTGGTGCGGCCGAGGTGATGACCGACCAGGTCGGCGGCGAGCCCCAGGCGGTGGTAGGCGGACAGGGCGTTCGGGGAGGCGTACTGGACGATGCCGTCGGCGTCGAGCCGGATCAGCCCGTCGCCCACGCGGGGCGAGGCGTCCATGTCCAGCTGCTGGTTCGCGAACGGGAAGGCCCCGGCCGCGATCATCTGGGCGAGGTCGGAGGCGCTCTGGAGGTAGGTGAGCTCCAGCCGGCTGGGGGTGCGCACGGTGAGCAGATTGGTGTTGCGGGCGATCACGCCGAGGACCCGCCCCTCGCGCCGCACCGGGATCGACTCGACGCGGACCGGCACCTCCTCGCGCCACTCGGGGTCCCCCTCGCGCACGATCCGGCCCTCGTCGAGCGCCGCGTCCAGCATGGGCCGGCGGCCGCGCGGGACGAGGTGGCCCACCATGTCGTCCTGGTAGGAGGTGGGGCCGGTGTTGGGCCGCATCTGGGCGACGGAGACATAGCGGGTGCCGTCACGGGTGGGCACCCACAGCACCAGGTCGGCGAAGGAGAGGTCGGAGAGCAGCTGCCACTCCGAGACCAGCAGGTGGAGCCACTCGAGATCGGTGTCGTCGAGGGCGGTGTGCTGGCGTACGAGTTCGTTCATGGAGGGCACGTCAGCGAGCGTACCCGCGCGATTGTGCAGCGCTGAAACACCCGCGGTGTGCGCCCCGGGACAGGGGCGGTGTGCGCGCTGGATCACGGGCGGTGTGCGCGCTGGATCACGGGCCGTGCGGGCCCTGAGACACCCGCGGGCCGCGGCGCCTGAGAGGGACCCTCAACCCTCCCGGCACCGCAGCCCGGAGCATGATCGGCCGTGGGGTGTGCGGTCCCGGTCGGCCGAGCGTGAGGATCCGGTGCAGTCAGGGCAGAGAGCCCCGGACCCTCGGTCCGCCTTCCTGTGCGGGGGAAGGCAGGTCTGTGTGTTCCTGTCTGGCATTGTGGACTAGACCACTAGCCATGTCCATGCTCGCGACGAGCGCTTCCGTCCCGTTCGCCGCCTTCTGCCCGGTCGCCGGGCCGGCGTCACGTTCAGAACGCAGCCTAGCTCGAAGGAGTTCCCCTGCGGAGCCGCTCGGCCGCGCAGTTTTCCGAATGTGATGGCGCCGGCGTCCGCGGGGGCACGGGGAGTGAGGACCCCGGCGAGCGCGAGCCGTCCGCGCGCCGCTGGAAGGCCGGAGTGACTGGAGCGAGGAGACGAAAGAGGCGGAGAAGGGCCATGGGACGGGACCCGCTCCTCTGTTAGATTGGTCTAAACCACATCCGGGACGGATGCCCGCACCGGCGTCGCACCCGGCCCGAGCCCTCCTTCCAGATCGGCAGGCCCAGCGTGGAAGTTGTCATCGTTCCGGACGCCCCGGCCGGCGGCGAACTCATCGCCGAGGCCATCGCTCAGCTCCTGCGGCGCAAGCCCGACGCCCTGCTCGGTGTGGCCACCGGCTCGACGCCGCTGCCCGTCTACGAGGCGCTGGCCGCGAAGGTGCACGCCGGCGCGGTCGACGCCTCCCGGGCCCGGGTGGCGCAGCTCGACGAGTACGTGGGGCTGCCCGCCGACCACCCCGAGTCGTACCGCTCGGTGCTGCGGCGCGAGGTGCTGGAGCCGCTCGGCATCCCGATGGAGTCGTTCATGGGCCCCGACGGGACCGCCGAGGACGTGCAGGGCGCCTGCGAGGCGTACGACAGGGCGCTGGCCGAGGCCGGCGGCGTGGACCTGCAGCTGCTCGGGATCGGCACGGACGGGCACATCGGCTTCAACGAGCCGTGCTCCTCGCTCGCCTCGCGCACCCGGATCAAGACGCTGACCGAGCAGACCCGGATCGACAACGCGCGCTTCTTCGACGGCGACATCGAGCAGGTGCCGCACCACGTCATCACCCAGGGCATCGGCACCATCCTGGAGGCCCGCCACCTGGTGCTGCTCGCCACCGGCGAGGGCAAGGCGGACGCGATCGCGGCCACGGTGGAGGGCCCGGTCGCCGCGGTGTGCCCGGCCTCGGCGCTGCAGCTGCACCCGCACGCCACCGTGGTGGCCGACGAGGCCGCCGCCTCCAAGCTGAAGCTGGCCGACTACTTCCGTCACACCTACGCGAACAAGCCGCGGTGGCAGGGGCTCTGATCACCGTCTCACGACCCCGTCATGGACTAGACCAGCCCCCGTCCCGGCGGTATACAGAGGAGATCACGGAGCGTGCGGGGCACCGCCCCGCCGCGAGCCGTGCCACGATGTGGTCCGTGGCCGATGGGGATGTCGGTCGCTTCGGGACTCGGAGCCGGGAAGGCAGAGCATGAGCACCGACGTCAGCAGTGCGGAGAACGAGAACGGGACCACGGTCCGTACGGCGCGCGTGCCCAAGTACTACCGGCTGAAAAAGCACCTGCTGGACATGACCGAGACCGCGCCGCCCGGCACTCCGGTGCCGCCGGAGCGGACGCTGGCCGCGGAGTTCGACACCTCGCGCACCACCGTGCGCCAGGCGCTGCAGGAGCTGGTGGTCGAGGGGCGCCTGGAGCGCATCCAGGGCAAGGGCACGTTCGTCGCCAAGCCCAAGGTGTCGCAGGCGCTGCAGCTGACCTCCTACACGGAGGACATGCGCGCCCAGGGACTCGAGCCGACCTCGCAGCTGCTCGATCTGGGGTACATCACGGCCGACGACCGGCTGGCCGAGCTGCTGGACATCGCGCCCGGCGGCCGGGTGCTGCGCATCGAGCGGCTCCGGATGGCCAACGGCGAGCCCATGGCCATCGAGATCACCCATCTGAGCGCCAAGCGCTTCCCGGCGCTGCGCCGCAGCCTGGCGAAGTACTCCTCGCTCTACACGGCCCTCGCCGAGGTCTACGACGTGCATCTGGCGGAGGCCGAGGAGACCATCGAGACCTCGCTGGCCACCCCGCGCGAGGCCGGCCTGCTGGGCACCGATGTGGGCCTGCCGATGCTGATGCTCTCGAGGCACTCGCTGGACCGTGACGGCAAGCCGGTGGAGTGGGTGCGCTCGGTGTACCGGGGCGACCGGTACAAGTTCGTCGCCCGGCTCAAGCGCCCTCAGGAGTGAGCGGTCCGCTGCGGTCCCGCGCGCTCTCGGCGGGGCCGTCCGCGGTCCTCGGCGGGCCACCCATTCCCGGCAAATCGGACGGTTGACAGAGATTTCGTTGCTGTTGTTTTGCGGTTGAGCGGCGCTCGCATACCGCTGAGCGGACGCGGGGTTCCTGACCTGGTGCGCCTGACCTAGATTTCCTGCGCATTGCCAGCCGGTGAACCGTGAGGGGACAGGAGCCGCAGATGTCGCAAGCCCCAGTTACCGGCAGGGAACCGGTGGTGACGCCCGTGCGCGTCGTCATCGGTCTCTGCCTCGTCGCACCGTTCGTCGCCATGCTGTGGGTCGGCTCGTACGCCAAGACCGACCCGGTGCTGATCGGCATCCCGTTCTTCTACTGGTACCAGATGCTGTGGGTGCTGATCTCGACCACGCTGACGATGGTCGCCTACAAGCTCTGGCAGCGTGACCAGCGTGCCCGCAAGGCCTCGAAGGGCGGTGCGGAGCAGTGAACGAGGACGTCAACGTCGTAGCGCTCGCCGTCTTCATCTTCTTCTTCGTGCTGGTCACGGTCATGGGCTTCCTGGCCGCGCGCTGGCGCAGGGCGGCGAACGAGCACACCCTGGACGAATGGGGCCTGGGCGGACGGTCGTTCGGTACCTGGGTGACCTGGTTCCTGCTGGGCGGTGACCTGTACACCGCGTACACCTTCGTGGCCGTCCCGGCGGCGATCTACGCGGCAGGCGCGGCGGGCTTCTTCGCGGTGCCGTACACGATCCTGGTGTATCCGCTGATCTTCACCTTCCTGCCCCGCCTGTGGTCGGTGTCGCACAAGCACGGCTATGTGACCACCTCCGACTTCGTGCGCGGCCGCTTCGGCTCGAAGGGGCTGTCGCTTGCGGTGGCGGTCACCGGCATCCTGGCGACGATGCCGTACATCGCGCTGCAGCTGGTCGGCATCCAGGCCGTGCTCGACGTGATGGGCGTCGGCGGCGGCGAGAGCACCAACTGGTTCATCAAGGACCTGCCGCTGCTGATCGCCTTCGGTGTGCTGGCCGCGTACACCTACTCGTCCGGTCTGCGGGCGCCCGCGCTGATCGCGTTCGTCAAGGACACGCTGATCTACGTGGTGATCGCGGTGGCGATCATCTACATCCCGATCAAGCTGGGCGGGTTCGACGACATCTTCGCCAGCGCGACCAAGGCCTTCGGCGAGACCAACCCGGCCACCGGCCAGCCGCGCGGTGCGCTGGTGCCGGGCGACGCGGGCCAGTGGACGTACGCGACACTGGCGTTCGGCTCGGCGCTGGCGCTGTTCATGTACCCGCACTCGATCACGGCGACGCTGTCCTCGCGCAGCCGTGAGGTGATCCGCCGCAACACCACGATCCTGCCGCTGTACTCCCTGATGCTGGGCCTGCTGGCGCTGCTCGGCTTCATGGCGATCGCGGCCGGGGTGAAGGTGCAGAACGGCCAGCTGGCGATCCCGCAGCTGTTCGAGAACATGTTCCCGGACTGGTTCGCGGGCGTGGCCTTCGCGGCCATCGGCATCGGCGCGCTGGTGCCGGCGGCGATCATGTCGATCGCGGCGGCGAACCTGTTCACCCGCAACATCTACAAGGACTTCATCAAGCCCGACGCCACGCCCAAGGACGAGACGCGGGTGTCCAAGCTGGTCTCGCTGCTGGTGAAGGTGGGTGCGCTGGTCTTCGTCCTGACCATGGACAAGACGGTGGCGATCAACTTCCAGCTGCTGGGCGGCATCTGGATCCTGCAGACCTTCCCGGCGCTGGTGGGCGGCCTGTTCACCCGCTGGTTCCACCGGTGGGCGCTGCTGGCCGGCTGGGCGGTCGGCATGATCTACGGCACGGCCGCCGCGTACGGGGTGTCCTCGCCGACGCAGAAGCACTTCGGCGGCAGCGCGGACGAGATCCCGGGCATCGGCGAGATCGGGTACATCGGTCTCACCGCCTTTGTGATCAACGTGCTGGTGACGGTGGTGCTGACCTTCGTGTTCAAGGCGGTCAAGGCGCCCGAGGGCAACGACGAGACCCAGCCGTCGGACTACACGGCGGACGCGGGCGACCCCGGTGTCCAGGTGGAGCTGCCGCCGGCCACCGCGGCCGCCGAGCACTGACGCGCTGACGCACTGACGCACTGACGCTCTGATGCGCTGAGCGCGGTTCCCGCGCCGTCGTGGGCCGGGCACGGGCCGCCGGAGAGATCCGGCGGCCCGTTGTCGTACCCGTGCGGCAGACTCGGCCCATGGACATCGTCATCAGGCCGGTGCAGACCGAGGAGTACGAGGAGCTGGGGGAGATCACCGCCCGGGCCTATCTCGACGACGGGCTGCTGGACTTCGGGGAGAGCGACTCCTACCTGGGCGAGCTGCGGGACGTGGCCAAGCGGGCGGCGGCCGCCGAGGTGCTGGTCGCCGAGGAGCGGGGGCGGCTGCTGGGCGGGGTGACCTTCGTGCCGGACGGAGGGCCGATGGCGGACATCGCCGGGCCGGGCGAGGCCGAGATACGGATGCTCGCGGTGGACCGGGCCGGCCGGGGGCGGGGCGCCGGGGAGGCCCTGGTGCGCGCCTGTGTGGAGCGGGCGCGGGCGCTCGGGTGCGAGCGGATGGTGCTGTCCACGCAGGCGTCGATGCATGCGGCGCACCGCATCTACGAACGGCTCGGGTTCGTCCGCACCCCCGAGCGGGACTGGAACCCGGTCCCGCACCTGGACGACCTCACGCTGCTCACCTATGAACTGACGCTCTGACAGCATCGCGGCACAACATATGGGGGTGCTCTCACCACCCGGCACAAGATGTATGCTCATGCTCGCTGTCGCCGCAGGGGAATCCGGTGCGAATCCGGAACTGTCCCGCAACGGTGTACTCGTGCGTGCCCGCATCTCGTGTGCGTGCCACGGGCCAAGTCCGAGGACCTGCCGGCAGTGCGCCCGGCCGTCCGGTCGGGTGCCCTGACGTCCGGGCCTCGCGGAATGGGCCGGTGGACGCGGCGCCGCGTGCGCTCGTGAGCTGCCTCCTTCCCTCGACGAGGCCCCTGTGCCGAGCGAGGGAGACCCCACGTGACCATCGCGCCAGCCGATCCGGCTTCAGCGATCGACGTGACCGAGGCGGGCGACGGCCCCGGTGCCGCGCTGCTGCGGACCCTGACCGAGCTGACCGCCGACCTGCCCGACGCCGACCCCGGCCGGGTGGCCGCCGCCGCGCTGCGCGGCCGCTCCGCCCGCGCCGACGAGGCGGAGCTGCGGGAGCTGGCCACCGAGGCGGCGGCCGGGCTGATCTCCGAGGACCCCGCCTACTCCCGGCTCGCCGCCCGGCTGCTGACCATCGGCATCCGCGCCGAGGCCGCCTCCCAGGGCGTCACCTCGTTCACCACCTCCGTCGCGACCGGTCACCGCGAGGGCCTCATCGCGGACCGGACCGCCGCGTTCGTCCGGCTGCACGCCGAGCGCCTGGACGCGCTGATCGACACCGGCGCCGACGACCGCTTCGGCTACTTCGGCCTGCGCACCCTGCACAGCCGCTATCTGCTGCGGCACCCGATCACCCGCAAAGTGATCGAGACGCCCCAGCACTTCCTGCTGCGGGTGGCCGCCGGTCTCGCCGAGGACGACACCGTCCGCGCGCTGGAGGAGGTCGCGGCGCTGTACCGGCTGATGAGCCGGCTGGACTATCTGCCCTCCTCCCCCACGCTGTTCAACTCCGGCACCCGTCACCCGCAGATGTCCTCCTGCTACCTGCTGGACTCCCCCAAGGACGAGCTGGACTCCATCTACGACCGCTACCACCAGGTGGCCCGCCTGTCGAAGCACGCCGGCGGCATCGGGCTGTCGTACTCCCGCATCCGCTCCCGGGGTTCGCTGATCCGGGGCACCAACGGGCACTCCAACGGCATCGTGCCGTTCCTGAAGACGCTGGACGCCTCGGTGGCCGCGGTGAACCAGGGCGGCCGGCGCAAGGGCGCGGCGGCGGTGTACCTGGAGACCTGGCACTCGGACATCGAGGAGTTCCTGGAGCTGCGCGACAACACCGGTGAGGACGCCCGGCGCACGCACAATCTGAACCTGGCGCACTGGGTGCCGGACGAGTTCATGCGGCGGGTCAGCGCCGACGAGCAGTGGTCGCTGTTCTCGCCCTCGGACGTGCCCGAGCTGGTCGACCTGTGGGGCGAGGAGTTCGACGCGGCGTACCGCAAGGCGGAGGCGGCGGGCCTGGCGAGGAAGACCCTGCCCGCGCGTGAGCTGTACGGGCGGATGATGCGCACCCTGGCGCAGACCGGCAACGGCTGGATGACCTTCAAGGACGCCGCCAACCGCACCGCCAACCAGACCGCCGAGCCCGGCCAGGTGATCCACTCCTCCAACCTCTGCACGGAGATCCTGGAGGTCACCAGCGACGGCGAGACGGCGGTGTGCAACCTCGGGTCGGTCAACCTCGGCGCGTTCGCCGACCCGGCGACGAGGGACATCGACTGGCAGCGGCTGGACGAGACCGTGCGCACGGCCGTGACCTTCCTCGACCGGGTCGTCGACATCAACTTCTACCCGACCGAGCAGGCGGGCCGCTCCAACGCCAAGTGGCGGCCGGTGGGCCTCGGTGCGATGGGGCTGCAGGACGTCTTCTTCAAGCTGCGGCTGCCCTTCGACTCCCCGGAGGCGAAGGCGCTGTCCACGAAAATCGCCGAGCGGATCATGCTCGCCGCCTACGAGGCCTCCGCCGATCTGGCCGAGCGCAACGGGCCGCTGCCGGCCTGGGAGAAGACCCGCACGGCCCGGGGTGTGCTGCATCCCGACCACTACGACGTCGAGTTCGCCTGGCCGGAGCGCTGGGCGGCGCTGCGGGAGCGGATCGCCTCCACCGGCCTGCGCAACTCGCTGCTGCTTGCGATCGCGCCGACCGCCACCATCGCCTCCATCGCGGGCGTCTACGAGTGCATCGAGCCGCAGGTGTCCAACCTGTTCAAGCGCGAGACGCTCTCCGGTGAGTTCCTCCAGGTCAACTCGTACCTGGTCGATGACCTCAAGCGGCTCGGGGTGTGGGACGCGCGCACCCGGGAGGCGCTGCGCGAGGCGAACGGCTCGGTGCAGGGCTTCGCATGGATCCCCGAGGACGTGCGGCGGCTGTACCGCACGGCCTGGGAGATCCCGCAGCGCGGTCTGATCGACATGGCCGCCGCCCGCACCCCGTTCCTGGACCAGTCCCAGTCCCTGAACCTGTTCATGGAGACGCCGACCATCGGCAAGCTCTCCTCGATGTACGCGTACGCCTGGAAATCGGGCCTGAAGACGACGTACTACCTGCGTTCGCGCCCGGCGACCCGGATCGCCCGCGCGGCCCGCGCGCAGCAGCCCACCGTCCCCGCGCAGACCACCGCCGATCCCGAGGCGGTCGCCTGCTCCCTGGAGAACCCCGAGTCCTGCGAGGCATGCCAGTGACCACCAGCACCACCCGTCCCCAGAACCTGCTCGACCCCGGCTTCGAGCTGACGCTGCGGCCGATGCGGTACCCCGACTTCTACGAGCGCTACCGGGACGCCATCAAGAACACCTGGACCGTGGAGGAGGTCGACCTCCACTCCGACGTGGCCGACCTCGCCAGGCTCAGCCCGTCCGAGCAGCATCTGATCGGCAGGCTGGTGGCGTTCTTCGCCACCGGCGACTCGATCGTGGCGAACAACCTGGTGCTGACGCTGTACAAGCACATCAACTCGCCCGAGGCGCGGCTGTATCTGAGCCGTCAGCTGTTCGAGGAGGCCGTTCACGTCCAGTTCTATCTGACGCTGCTGGACACCTATCTGCCCGACCCGGACGACCGGGCCGCCGCCTTCGCGGCCGTGGAGAACATCCCGTCGATCCGGGAGAAGGCCGGGTTCTGCTTCAAGTGGATGGACTCGGTGGAGGAGATCGACCGGCTGCGCACCAGGGAGGACCGCCGCCGGTTCCTGCTCAACCTGATCTGCTTCGCGGCGTGCATCGAGGGCCTGTTCTTCTACGGGGCCTTCGCCTACGTGTACTGGTTCCGCAGCCGGGGCCTGCTGCACGGGCTGGCGACCGGCACCAACTGGGTGTTCCGCGACGAGACGATGCACATGTCGTTCGCCTTCGACGTGGTCGACACCGTGCGCAAGGAGGAGCCGGAGCTCTTCGACGAGGAGCTGGGCCGGCAGGTGACCGACATGCTGCGCGAGGCGGTCGAGGCGGAGCTGCAGTTCGCCCGTGACCTGTGCGGCGACGGGCTGCCGGGGATGAACACCGAGTCGATGCGGCAGTACCTGGAGTGCGTAGCCGACCAGCGGCTGACCCGGCTGGGCTTCGCCCCCGTCTACGGCTCGGAGAACCCGTTCTCGTTCATGGAGCTGCAGGGGGTGCAGGAGCTGACGAACTTCTTCGAGCGGCGCCCGTCCGCGTACCAGGTCGCCGTGGAGGGCACGGTCGACCTGGACGAGGACTTCTAGGAGCCCCTAGGAGACCTCCCCGGTCTCCGGGAAGGCTCTTCGGCCGGTGTCCGTCCGGGTGCCACCTCGTCTCACGCCGCTCGCGCGGTGTGCTGCGAGGTGGCGTCACGGCGCGACGTGTGGCCGGCGGAGGCCGACGTGTGGCCGGCGGGGGCACGGGGCGTGACCCGTGTCGTGTCCCTTGCGGTCCCGGCCTGCCGGAGCTGACGGTCGATCCTCCGCTCGTGCGCGATGCCGATCGCGGCGGGGAGGATCATCAGGGCGAACAGGGCGAGAACGACGAGCATTCCGATCAGTGCTTCCATGTGTGCCGTATCCATGGACACCACTGTCGCGCCAGACACTCCTTACAAACAGTGGCAGGACTGCCGCACACCCTCGATTTCCTGCCAATGACGCGGCACACTGGGAGCATGCTCCGCAATGTGGCCGCCGTCCTCCTCAACGGCGTGAACCCCTTCGAACTCGGTGTCGTCTGCGAGGTCTTCGGCATCGACCGCAGCGACGAGGGACTGCCGGTGTACGACTTCGCCGTGGCCTCGGCGGAGGGCACCGTGCTGCGCTGCAACTCGGGCCTCACCCTCCAGGTGGAGCACGGCCTGGAGCGGCTGGAGGAGGCCGATCTGGTCGCCGTGCCGGCCGGGTCCGGCTTCGAGAGCCGCACGTTCCCGCCAGAGCTGCTTCAGGCCCTGCGCCGGGCGGTGGACCGGGGCGCTCGGGTGCTCAGCGTCTGCTCCGGGGTCTTCGTGCTCGCCGCGGCCGGGCTGCTGGACGGCCGCCGCTGCACCGTGCACTGGCGCCACGCCGAGACGCTGAGCAGGCAGTATCCGCATCTGACGGTGGAGCCGGACGTGCTCTACGTCGACGAGGACCCGGTGATCACCTCCGCGGGCACCGCCGCCGGGATCGACGCCTGCCTGCACCTGGTCCGCAAGGAGGAGGGCCCGGAGGTGGCCAACAAGATCGCCCGGCGCATGGTGGTGCCCCCGCACCGCGACGGCGGCCAGGCCCAGTACATCGAGCGCCCGCTGCCGCAGCACTCCGGTGACACGGTGGCCGGGGTGCTGGTGTGGATGGAGCAGAACCTCGACCAGGAGGTCACCGTCGAGCAGCTCGCCGCCCGCGCCCATATGTCGCCGCGCACCTTCGCCCGCCGCTTCCAGCAGGAGACCGGCACCACGCCCTACCGCTGGATCCTGCGCCAGCGGGTGCTGCTCGCCCAGCAGCTCCTTGAGAGGACCGACGAGACGGTGGACGCGATCGCGGGCCGCACCGGCTTCGGCAACGCCGCGGCGCTGCGCCACCACTTCGTGCGCGCGGTGGGGACCACCCCGCAGGCCTACCGGCGCACGTTCAGGGGCACGGAAGCCGCCTGAACGTGCGCCGTGCCGGCCGGCGACGCGCGCCGGGGCCGGCCGGTCAGCGGGGCAGCGCCCGCAGCATCAGCCGCCTGGGCCGCAGCGTGATGCCGATGCGGGGCCGGGTGTCCGAGCCGGGTGCGTGCTCGAACCGGTAGTTCGAGGCGATCGCCGCGGTGATGAGCGTCAGCTCGGCCATCGAGAAGTGGTCGCTGGGGCACTTGCGGTTGCCCACGCTGAACGGGCTCATCGCGTACTTGGGCACCTCCTTGGACCGCTCGGGGAGCCAGCGGTCGGGGTCGAACTCCTCGTGCCGCCGGTACGACCGGTGGTCGCGCTGGATGGCGTACGGGCTGTAGATGAGGTCGGCCCCCTTGGGAATGCGGTATCCGCCGAGTTCCGTGTCGGCCACCGCCCGCCGGGTCAATATCCAGACGGCCGGATACAGGCGCAGGGTCTCGGTCACGACATTCGCGGTGTACGCCAGCTTCCGTACGTCCTCGAATGCGACCTGCCGGTCACCGACGACGGCTTTCACCTCGTCGCGGATCTTGTCCCCGATCTCCGGGCGTTCGGTGAGAACCAAGAGTAGCGACATGATTACAGATCCGACGGTTTCACTGCCGGGCGTGAGTATCGCGATGACCTGGTCGTGGATCTCCTGTTCCCCGATGGGCTCGCCATTCTCGTCCTCCGCCTCGAGCAAAGCCGTCAGCAAATCGTCCGGCTTTTGACCGCTTGCCCGGCGGTCGGCGACGATCTCGTCCACCAGGAGGTGCAGATCGGCCAGTGCCCGGTTGAATTCCCGGTTGGCCGGAAGCGGCACCTTATACAGCGGGCCGAGCGGCACCACCATGCGCTGGTACATGCCGCTGAACAACGTGGCGAGCGCGGCGCAGATGCGTTCGGCGCGGGCGTCCATGTAGCTGCCGCGCATGAGGCAGCGGGCGGCGACCCGCACCGCCACCCGGAAGGATTCCGCGGTGACGTCCAGGACCTGGCCGGAGCGCCAGCGCTCCACCAGCGCGTACGCCTCCTCCGCCATGATCGGGCCGTAGGCGGGTATCGCGTCGAGCCGGAAGGCGGGCTGGATGGTGCGCCGCTGGCGGCGGTGCAGCGGCCCGTTGGCGGTGGCCACGCCCTCCTTGCCCAGCAGGCTCTCCAGGGACTCCCACAGCGGGCCGGCGATGATGTAGTCGGGACTGAGGGCCACCGCGCCGGTCAGGGCGGGGGTGGTGACGGCGTACACCGTCTTGGGGCCCAGCTTGAGGCGGACGACGTCACCGTGGTCGCGCAGCTGGGCCAGGAAGGCCAGCGGGTCGCGGACCAGCTTCCAGCCGTGACCGAGGACGGGGACCGCGCCTCCGGCCACCGGCGGCTGCCGCAGTCCGGTCGCTGAGCGTGTCTCGGTTGCTTCGGGCCGCACCGACTCGACGGTCATTTCTCACCTGCCGCTTCGTTGTTGACGTACGGGGGCGTGGACCGGTCGTCCCAGCTGTCGACCATGTACCGGCCGGACTCGTGGTGGAACCAGTAGACGGAGCTGAACCAGTTGCGCATATTTCCGAGGCAGGACTGCACGGCGCCGCTCAGTTCCTTTCCTCCCACCGTCCCGTCGTCGAGGGAGTCGGCGAACCGTAACGCCTCGCTTTCCGCGGCGATGAATTCGGAGATGCATTTCTCGATACGCCGCCGCATTTCGGCGATCGCCTCTTCCAGACTCAGCCCCTCGTGCGTGATGAGACTGATTCCGAGATTGTGCACCTCATTGCCCGCGATCTCCTTCGGGAGCGAGCAGAGGTCGTTGTACCAGGCGGCGAATTCCTGGCTGAGCAGTGCCGCCCGGTGAAACGCCGGATTCTCCCGTACTTCGGCCGGGAGTTCGCATCCCGCACTGGGCTCCAGCAGATCGGTCCAGATCCAGTGCGCGAAGGTGAGCCGGCGCAGTTGCAGATACTCCTCGACCCCGGGGACCACCCCGTTGGTGCGGTTGTGGAACTCGCGGTCGTAGGCCTCGATCACCTCGTGGAAGTGCCCGGCGAACCGGAGGTTCCAGCTGCCGGGCAGGAAGGAGCAGAGCCGCCGCACACTGTCCGAGAAGCCCGCGACCAGTGGATCGCTGTGACTGAGGTGATCCTCGGGGCTGTCGAGGGCGGTGTGCAGCTGGTCCTTCAGCCGCCGCCAGGCGGCGGGCCGGCCGTGCACGATGTCGCGGTCGTGCCGGTCGTCCCAGACGAAGAACCACGCACTGTAGTCGGCTATGGCCTGCAGGACCTCGTCGGCGGCTCCTATGTAGTAGCCGGCCATGAGGTCGGTGTAGCACAGTCCGTCGGCATATTCCGCCACCTTGTCCGCCGACATGAGCCGTTTTTCGAGCAGCCACGCCCGGGTCCGCTTCTGGAGCGTTGGCCAATACGGATGGAGTTGCCGCGGAAACGCCCTCTCGATCAACGGGAGAGACAACGACGGTGGAACTGCGATGGCGCTCGGTGCGGATGTGGTGCCGTGTGACAAAGCATGCACGAACAATCCCCTCTCAGCGGCCAGTTGACACGCGCCCGTCCCCCGTGCCGGGCGTGCGCCGGTGTCACGCATCCCCGCACATCCATTCAGCACCACAACGGACCGCTCTGGGAATGGATTTGCTTCTTTCACTACCCCCGGATGCCGAGATTCTCCCCATGTGTGTCTGATTCTGTATCAGGAGAGGACCGCAGGGGATCGAACGTGTGACGAACATACGAACGGCGTCCCGCCGG
>NZ_BAAAIZ010000010.1:4276-22255 GCF_039526425.1 Streptomyces thermospinosisporus | reverse complement strand
GCGGGACGCCGTCCGGGGTCGGGTTCGAGAAGATCAGTCGTTGGCCACGACCGGGTAGCGCGGCTCGTTCTCGGCCATCTGCCGCAGCGCCTCCTTGCGCTCCCGCTTCGACAGCCGGTCGATGTACAGGTAGCCGTAGAGGTGATCGGTCTCGTGCTGCAAACAGCGCGCGAAGTACCCGGTGCCGCGCACCTTGATCGGGTTGCCCCACTCGTCCTGCCCGGTCACCTCGGCGTAGTCCGGCCGGGCGAGCGGCGCGTAGGCGGTCGGCACGGACAGGCAGCCCTCGTTGCTGTCGTCCAGCCGGCGCTTCTCGGCGGGCAGTTCGACGAGCTTGGGGTTGCAGACGACACCGACGTGGCGCACGCCCTCGTCGTCCGGGCAGTCGTAGACGAACACCTTCAGGTCCACGCCGATCTGGTTGGCGGCCAGGCCCACGCCCTCGGCGGTGCGCTGGCTGGCGAACATGTCGTCCACCAGCTTGCGCAGCTCGTCGTCGAACTCCGTGACGTCCCGGCACTCCTTGTGCAGCACCGGATTGCCCACGACCGTGATCGGACGGGAGGTGCCCCGCTCGCGGTAGGCGGCCTCACGCTCCTCGCAGTCCTCCGTGTCGATGACGTACCCCTCGTCGTCCACGGGGAGCACGCCCGCGCGCTGCTGATCGGTGTCCTGCTGAGCCATGCCGACGTAAGCCTTCCTGCAAGCAAAAGGGGGGTTCACTGCTGATACAGGGTACGTGCAAGCGCCCCTCGCGGGGCGCGGGACCGCATCCGGTCCGCGGGAGGCCCTCCGGTGCCGAAAGCACGCGGCGGACCTGCACCGGAGCCGGCTAGCAGACCTCCTCCAGGTCCCGCCAGTCCCTGGTGTCCGGGCTGTCGGCCACCCAGCCGTCCAGCAGCCCCCTGACCAGCGCGGCCGGCGCCGCCACCCCGCACTCGCGCTCCGGCACCCACAGCTGCCCGTCGGTCCGGTGCCCCAGCGGCCCGGGGTGGCCCGGCTCGCTGTGGTCGTGCGGGTCGAGGTGCTCGCCCTCGCCCTCGTCGGACGGCATCCGCGACTCCGAACACATCCGGCACAGCAGCCGCACCGACGACGACCAGTCCTCCGCCGCGAACCCGGCGTCCGCGGCCAGCTGCTCCAGCGCGTCCCGGTCCGCCTCGCTCGCCGCCTCCAGCAGCACCACCCACGTCGGCACCGGCGACGGCGCCCACAGCTCGATCTCGTCGAACACCGGGTAGGTGTGCCCGGCGGCCGTGCTGCGCTCGCCGTGCGGCACGCCGTCGTGCAGGACGACCTCACCCCAGCGCCGCCCCGAGGACGGCAGCGGAATGGACAGCACCTCGATCCGGGCCGGGTCGAGCCGCCGCCCCCACACCACCTCGGCCTCCCCCTCCGGGGAGAGCCGCACGGCCGCGCTGCCCAGGTCCATGCCCAGCGGCTCGCCGGAATCGGTGGCGGCACCGGGCACCTTCAGCCCGTAGGCCTGCCAGGCGCGGCGGGCCAGCGGCCAGTCCTGCAGGGCGGTCGCGGCGATGCCGACGTTCCACCAGTCGGGGGCCCCGGTGTCCCGGTCCAGCAGCGCCACCGCCCGCAGTCCGGCGGCCCGCGCCTGCTCCCAGTCGTGCCGGAACTTGTGCAGCAGCGCCAGGTTGAACCAGGACTCCGACAGCCAGGGCTCCAGATCGGCAGCACGTGTCAGCAGCGCGCCCGCGTCCTCGTAACGCCCGTCGCCGATGAGCGTGAACGCCCGGTCCGTCGCCTCCCGCCAGGAGGCGGAGGGCCGGTGCCGTCCCTTGCCGAAGATCCTCACGATTCCCGCCTGCCAGTTCCGTGCGGTGGGCCGGCTGATCCTTGCTCGCGCCCCCCGGACACCCTCTTGTTCGCATCCAACCACGTACGGCCGCAAGGGCGCTCATTACCCATGGGTTACCCAGCCCCGAGGGGGGTCAGACAGTTCTTCCCCCTGCCTCGTGCGTGGCTCTCGCCACGCTCAGCCCCTCTGCTCACGCATCACCTCCGGGTTCCTCGACAGCACACGGGCCAGCGACTCGACCACCTCCGGTGCGTACTCCCCGGCGCTGCCGAGCCGCAGTTCCTCCAGCGCGGTGAGAGGCCCGCCGGGGCCGCCTTCCCGGGACTTCTCCTCGTACGCGTTGACCGCGCGCACGATCCGCGCGGCCGGCAACTGGTCCCGGTGGGGGTCGGCCTGCTGCTCGACGATCCGGGCGACCCGCGGGTCCACCCCGGTCTGGCGGACGACGGCCCCGCCGAGCAGGGCGATCCGCCGCTGCTCCGTCCGCGGCAGGCCGGCGGTGGCGCCGGCCGGGACCGGGTCGACAAGGCTGAGCTGGCCGATGTCGTGCATCAGGGCCGCGTACTCCAGCACGGTCAGCTCGGGCTCGGTCAGCCCGAGGTCGCGGCCGACCGCCTGGCTGAGCGCGGCGACCCGGCGGGCGTGCCCGGCCGGGGTGTATCCGGCGATCTCGGTGGCCCGGGCGAGGGAGGCGATGGTCTGCCGGTAGGTGGCGCGCACGGCGGCCACCCGCCGGTGCGCCAGCTGGGCGAGCAGCAGCGGCACCGAGAAGACGGGCAGCGCCCACAGGCCGACCACGGCGACCGCGAGCGCCATCACCGCCCCGGTCGCGATGACCGCGGCGCCGATGCCGGGCACCGCGCGCAGCTCGTCGCGCAGCACCGGCCCGAAGGGCCAGCCGTGCCGGGAGTGGGCCAGGGCGGCGGCGAGCACGGCGTCGCACAGCATGGTCAGCGACAGCAGCAGGAGCAGCAGCAGCGCGTAGGCGGGGCCACCCCAGTCGTCGAACGTGCCCCGGTTGCGCGGGGGCTGGAAGCAGACGGCCACGAAGCCGACGGTGAGCACGCGGCGCGCCAGATGGTCCAGGGTGGGCCCGTGCCCGCGCCCGACGTGCGGCACGCTGCCGAGCAGGGAGGCGGCGAGCACCACGGTGACGACCTGGGCGGCGCCGTGCGTGGTGGGCCGCCCGCCGATCTCGCCGAGCAGCCCGTAGGCCAGGGAGCCCGCGGCGGCGAGCGGGGCGGCCTGCCGGACGGGGGTGCGGCCGCGGCGGGTGAGCTCGCCGACGGCGACCAGGACGCCGAAGGCGAGGGCGGCGCCGCGGCTCTCGAGGCCGTGCCACAGGGTGGTGCCCAGGCAGCCGACGGCCACGACGGCGGCGGCGCCGTGCACGGCGGTGTGCAGGGGCGGGCGGGGGGTCACCGCCGGGCCCCGGGCCGGTCGGCGGCCGGTGCGGCGGGCGGGGGCACGCGGGCCGGGGACTGGTCGGCGGTGACCGCGGGATGCCAGCCGACCCGCCCGATCACCCGGACCAGGGCGGCCACCATCCGCGGGTCGAAGTGCGCCCCCGCGCACCGCTGGAGCTCCTTCAGCGCCACGGGCACGGGGCGGGCCCGGCTGTAGGAGCGGGTGGAGGTCATGGCGTCGAAGGCGTCGGCGACGGCCACCACCCGTGCCGACTCCGGGATCTGACTGCCCGCGAGGCCGTACGGGTAGCCGGTGCCGTCCAGGCGTTCGTGGTGGTGGAGCACCGCCGCTCGGGCCTCGCCGAGGAAGGCGATGCCCCGCACCATCTCGTGTCCGTACTCGGGGTGCAGTTCGATGATCCGCCGTTCCTCGGGGGTCAGCGGCCCGTCCTTGGTGAGCAGCCGGGTGGGCACGCCGAGCTTGCCGACGTCGTGCAGGATGCCCGCGAAGCGCAGCACTTCGACCCGCTCGTCGTCCATGCCCAGTTCGCGGGCGATCATCATGGCGGCCTGCCCGACGCGTTCGCTGTGCCCGCGGGTGTAGCCGTCCTTGATGTCGACGGCCTGCACCAGGGCCCGGATGGTCGCCTGGTGGGCGGCGCGCTCCCGGTGGTACTGGGCGAAGGCCCACCAGGAGACCCCCATCGGCAGCAGCACCAGCAGCGCGGCCACGGGGCCGTAGGGGCTGCGCCACAGCAGCGCCATCATCAGTCCGGCGAGCCCGTGCACGGTGAGCGGCGCCAGGGATCTCAGCAGCAGCCGCCACCAGGCGGCGGCGGTGCGTCCCACGCGGTGCAGCGGGCTGCCCGAGGCGCATGCGAGGACGAGGCAGTCCAGGAGGGTCAGCACCAGGCTGAAGGCGGCCACGGCGGCGCCGGCGGCGGCGAGCGCCGCGGGCACCTCGCAGCCGGCGACCGCCTCCCGTCCGCCGGCCGCTGTGTGCGTCTCGGCGGCGGCCCGCACGGCGAGCACCAGCTGGGCGGTGCGCCAGATCCGCCGCGGCAGCAGCGGGGGTTGCTCCACGGGGGCCAGCAGCGCCGCGGGCAGGGCGACCAGTGCGGCGGCGTGCGGCGGCAGCAGGAAGGCCCCGGCGAGCAGCACGGGGTAGAGGGTGCCGGAGGGGTTCGCCGCTCCGGGGCGGGAGGAGCGGACGAGCCACTCGCCGGCGGCGTAGAGCAGGGCGAGCAGGGCGGCTGCCTGCCACCACCAGGCGGGATCGTCCGGTGCCGGCAGCGGCAGCAGGCACAGCAGCGCGGCCAGGGCTGCGCCCGTCACACAGATGCGGGCTCGTGCCGGTAACGCCTCCATGAGCCCCTCCCCGACCGTGCGGGCCGCCCTCGGCCTGCCGCCCGTCAGCCTCCGGAGCCTAGGGCGCGCCGGGATCCGTGCGGGCCGATAAGCCGGGGATTAGCACGTACGAGTGACGTGAGGTGCGGGGCTCCTCGGTGGTCAGGACTCCTGAGGTGTGGCCGGTGAGGCGGCGACGTCGTGGTCGGGCACCGTCTCGCCCGAGCGGATCAGCTCGATGCGGCTCATGACCTTCGAACGCAGGTCGCCCGGCACGTCGTCATGTCCGCAGCACCGCTTGACGAGCTTCTTCACGGCCTGTTCCAGGCCGTACTTCTCCAGGCACGGCGAGCATTCCTCGAAGTGGTGCTCGAACTTCGCACAGTCGTCGTCGGGCATCTCACGGTCGAGGAACTCGTAGAGATGATCGAGGATTTCGCTGCAATCCGTCTCGTGCGGCTCTCCGCAGCTCATGACCCCGAGCCTTTCGCTTCGTTCGACTCTCCGGCGCCGGCCGGGACCAGTCCGCGGTCGCGGGCGTAGTCCTCGAGCATGCCGCGCAGCTGGCGGCGGCCACGGTGCAGCCGGGACATCACCGTACCGATGGGTGTCCCCATGATGTCGGCGATCTCCTTGTACGCAAAGCCCTCGACATCCGCCAGATAGACGGCGATGCGGAACTCCTCGGGGATGGCCTGGAGGGCTGCCTTCACGTCCGAGTCGGGCAGGTGGTCCAGCGCCTGCGACTCGGCCGAGCGCAGTCCGGTCGACATGTGCGACTCGGCGCGGGCGAGCTGCCAGTCCTCGATGTCCTCCGCGGCGCTGCGCTGGGGCTCGCGCTGCTTCTTGCGGTAGGAGTTGATGAAGGTGTTGGTGAGGATCCGGTACAGCCACGCCTTGAGGTTGGTGCCCTCGCGGAACTGGTGGAACGACCCGTACGCCTTGGCGTAGGTCTCCTGCACCAGGTCCTCCGCGTCGGCCGGGTTGCGTGTCATGCGCAGTGCGGCCGAGTACATCTGGTCGAGGAACTCGAGCGCGTCCCGTTCGAAGCGCATGTTGCGCTCGGCGGTCGACTCCGCGCCCGTGCCGCCCTGGCTCTCGGGCTGCTCCGCCTGGCCGTGATCGGTCCCTGCGTCGGTACCGGGAACCGGACCCACCTCCTCCAAGGTTGTCGCGGGACCGAGACCGGCCCCACCCGAATCGGAGGATAGACGACGATCCGGTCCGCCCGCCGCCCGAACAGGAGCGGTCTTCGCCGCGTGCAGCACCGTCCAGTCCAGGTCGGCGCGGCTGGTGCGGCTCGGGCAGTGGACAGAACCCATGCGGCAGACTCCCTTGCTGTGACGGCGGTGCCGTCGGCCGGCACGTACGTCCCCTCCAACAGCGGGGGCCGGCCGGGCATTCCCGAGCGGTCGGCGGCGGGCGGGCATACCCGGCGGGCGAGGGGATCGCCCCGCCCTCACTTCAGCGAACCGGTCCACCTCACGACCGCGTCCGTCAGCCGCGCCATCGTCTCCTGCCCGGTGACGCCGGCCCGCTTGGGCACCGCGAAGCCGTGGTCGCCGTGGGGGATCTCCACCAGCTCGTAAGGGCCCTCGGGGAACTCATCGGGGCGGCCGAACGGGTCGTTGCCGCCCTGCACGACGAGGGTGGGCACCCCGGCGCCGAGCAGCTCCTCGGCGCGGGACTTCTCCGGCTTGCCCGGCGGGTGCAGCGGGAAGCTCAGCGCCAGCACGGCACGGGCGCCCAGCTCGCGGGCGGTGCGGCAGGCGACGCGGGCGCCGGCGCTGCGCCCGCCGGAGATCACCGGCAGGCCGGGTGCGGTGAGCGCGGGCCAGATGCCGCGCCAGCCGGTGTCCAGGGTCTTCGGGGCGGGGGCGACCTTCTTGCCGGCCACCCGCCAGGGCTGCTCGACCAGGGCCACGGTGACGCCGTGCGCGGGCAGCGTCCCGGCGAGCGCCACCAGGTCCCGGGCCTCGATGCCGCCGCCGGCGCCGTGGCTCACGGCGAGGACCAGGCGGGGCCGGGAGCGGGCGGCGTGCCAGGTGATGCGGGCGGGCCCGGCGTCGGTGTCGATGGTCTCGGTCGTCACATCGGAAGCGGTGGTCACATCAGAAGAGTGTGCCCTCCTCCGGGGCCGCCAGCTCCTTCAGCAGCTGCGGTCCGTTGTTGCGGACGTTGCTGACCGCCGTGCTGACCGGGTAGGCGCGCATCAGTCCCGGGGGCGGCGGGGCGAGCAGCTCGCGCAGGTCGCCGGGGTCGGTGCGGGACGGGTCGAGCCAGGCGTCCCAGCGGTCGGGGGTGAGCATCAGCGGCATCCGCGGGTGGATGTCGGCGAGCGACCGCGGCCCCTCGGCCGGGGCCACGGCGAGCGGGGTCCGCTCCGCCTCGGTGGTGATCACGGAGCAGGTCACCCACCAGGCCTGCGGGTGGTCGTCGGGCAGCGTGCGGTCCCGCCAGAACTCGTACAGCCCGGCCATCGCGAACACCGAGCCGTCGGCGGGGGTCACGAAGTACGGCTGCTTGCGGGGCCTCTTCCGCTTGCCCTCCACCTCCAGTTCGCGCTCCTGGGTGCCGGTGACCCACTCGTAGTAGCCGTCGGCGGGCAGGATGCAGCGGCGGGCGGCGAAGGCGCGGCGGTAGGACGGCTTCTCGTGGACCGTCTCGGCGCGGGCGTTGATCATGCGTGCGCCGCCCTCGGGAGTCTTCGCCCAGGACGGGACGAGCCCCCACTTGAGCCTGCGCAGCTGCCGCACCGGCCGCGGGTCGGGGCCGTCCTTCAGCGGACGGTCCAGGACCGCGTAGACCTCCTTGGTGGGGGCCACGTTGTAGTCGGGCTCCAGGGACTCCTGCGGCTCCCACTTCTCTATCTCGAAGATGCCCGCGAGATCCTCCGGCCTGCGGCTCGCCGCATACCGTCCGCACATGTCCGACGCCCTCCCACCGTCTTCACCATCCCCCTCACCTTACGAGGAGGCACCGACAACGGACCGGCCCCTGGAGCGAGCCCCGGGTCGCCCCCGGCGCCGTGACCTGCCGGTTCTCCGCAGGGAACGGGCCCTGGCGCACAGGCGTCTCAGGTACCGTCCGCACAGACGTGCCACACTGCCAGACTCCGCCCGCACGCAGGGAGCCACCGGGATCACATGGAACGCATGGTCAGCACCGCATCCGCCTCGCTCGCCTCGCTGTGGGACGAGGTCTCCGGCACCCAGCCGGAGCCCGATCAGTGGGTGGTGGTGGCCACGCTGGTCGCCGCCCTCGCCGTGGTCGCCTGGCATCCGTCGTGGCGGCTGTCCCGCAACGCCATCACCATCGCCCACGAGGGCGGGCACGGCCTGGTGGCGCTGCTCACCGGGCGCACGCTCACGGGGATACGCCTGCACTCGGACACCAGCGGCCTGACCGTCAGCCGGGGCAAGCCCTACGGCATCGGCATGATCCTCACCGCGGCGGCCGGCTACACCGCTCCCCCGCTGCTCGGCCTCGGCGGCGCGGCGCTGCTGGGCGCGGGGCGGATCACCCTGCTGCTGTGGGTGGCGACCGGCCTGCTCCTGGCGATGCTGGTGATGATCCGCAACGCCTACGGCGCCCTGACGGTCCTGATCACGGGCGGGACGTTCCTGGCGGTCTCCTGGCTGACCGGGCCGCAGGTGCAGGCGGCGTTCGCCTATGCGGTGGTGTGGTTCCTGCTGATCGGCGGGGTGCGTCCGGCCTTCGAACTCCAGGCGAAGCGGGCCCGGGGCGGGGCCGGGGACTCGGACGCCGACCAGCTCTCCCGGCTGACGCACGTACCGGCGGCGATGTGGTTCTTCCTGTTCCACGCCGTTTCCGTGTGCTCTCTGCTGGGCGGAGGACGCTGGCTCCTGGGGCTGTGAACGGCCCGTGCGGGGGCGCGCGCACGCCGCGCTGCCGCTCCGCCGCCCGGGCGCACCCCGTCCCGATGGCGCCGCACCGGCCCGGCGGCCTCCTTATAAAGTGGCCCCATGGCCCCGAACCCCGCACACACCGCCCTCTGGCCCGCCCCGCACGCGAGCGGAGCCGTCGATGCGACGGTCCACGTGCCCGGGTCCAAGTCGGTCACCAACCGCGCCCTGGTGCTGGCCGCCCTGGCCTCCGAGCCGGGCTGGCTGCGCCGCCCCCTGCGCTCCCGCGACACGCTGCTGATGGCGGGCGGGCTGCGCGCCATGGGTGTGGAGATCGAGGAGGGTGTGGGGCCCGACGGCACCGGTGAGGCCTGGCGGGTGCTGCCCACGGGTCTGCGCGGCCCGGCCACCGTCGACGTCGGCAACGCGGGCACCGTGATGCGGTTCCTGCCGCCCGTCGCCACGCTCGCCGACGGTCCCGTCCGCTTCGACGGCGACCCCCGTTCGCACGAGCGTCCCCTGAACGGCGTCATCGACGCGCTGCGCGCGCTCGGGGCCCGGATCGACGACGACGGGCGCGGCGCGCTGCCGATGACCGTGCGCGGCGGGGGCGCCCTGGACGGCGGCACCGTCGAGGTCGACGCCTCCTCGTCCTCCCAGTTCGTCAGCGCGCTGCTGCTGTCCGCCCCGCGCTTCAACCAGGGCGTGGAGGTCCGGCACACCGGCGCGACACTCCCGTCGATGCCGCACATCCGGATGACCGTCGACATGCTCCGGGCCGTGGGCGCCCAGGTCGACACCCCCGAGTCCGGCGGGGAGCCGAACGTCTGGCGGGTCACCCCGGGCGCGCTGCTCGGCCGGGACCTGACCATCGAGCCGGACCTGTCCAACGCCCAGCCGTTCCTGGCGGCGGCGCTGGTGACCGGCGGCCGGGTCGTGATCCCGGACTGGCCGGAGCGCACCACCCAGCCGGGTGACCGGCTGCGGGAGATCTTCACCGAGATGGGCGGTTCCTGCGAACTGACCGACGCGGGGCTGGTGTTCACCGGCTCCGGGAAGATCCACGGCATCGACGTGGACCTCGGCGAGGTGGGCGAGCTGACGCCCGGCATCGCCGCGGTGGCGGCGCTCGCCGACTCGCCGTCGACCCTGCGGGGCGTGGCCCATCTGCGGCTGCACGAGACGGACCGGCTGGCCGCGCTCACCAAGGAGATCAACGAGCTCGGCGGCGATGTCACCGAGACCGCCGACGGTCTCCACATCCGGCCGCGCCGGCTGCACGGCGGGGTCTTCCACACCTATGAGGACCACCGCATGGCCACCGCCGGTGCGATCATCGGGCTCGCGGTGGAGGGCGTGCAGATCGAGAACGTGGCGACCACGGCGAAGACCCTGCCGGACTTCCCCGAGCTGTGGACCGGGATGCTCGGGGCGTAGGGGTTCACCATGCGCCGCTATGGCAGGCACACCGACGAGGACGACATCCGTTCCCGCCCCAACCGCAAGGGCAACCGGCCGCGCACCCACATCCGCCCCAAGCACGAGGACGCCGCCGAGGGCATGGTCCTCACCGTCGACCGCGGCCGGCTGACCTGCCTGGTCGAGGACCGCGTCGTGATGGCGATGAAGGCCCGTGAACTGGGCCGCAAGGCCGCGGTGGTCGGCGACCGGGTGGCCCTGGTGGGCGACCTGTCCGGCAAGAAGGACACCCTCGCGCGGATCGTGCGCATCGAGGAACGCAGGACGGTGCTGCGGCGCACCGCCGACGACGACGATCCCTACGAGCGGGTCGTCGTCGCCAACGCCGACCAGCTGGCCATCGTCACCGCGCTCGCCGATCCGGAGCCGCGGCCCCGGCTGATCGACCGCTGCCTGGTCGCCGCGTTCGACGGCGGGCTCGACCCGCTGCTGGTCATGACCAAGTCGGACCTGGCACCGGCGGACAAACTGCTGGAGCTGTACGGGGATCTCGACATCCCGTACGTGGTGACCAGCCGTGCGGAACTGGAGAGCGGCGAGGCCGCGGACCGGGTGCGCGAGCATCTCGAAGGGCGCATCACCGCCTTCGTCGGGCACTCCGGCGTCGGCAAGACGACGCTGGTGAACGCGCTGGTGCCCGAGGACCGGCGGCGCACGACCGGGCAGGTCAACGCGGTGACCGGTCGGGGGCGGCACACCACGACGTCCGCGCTGGCGCTGCCGCTGGCCGGTGCTCAGGGGTGGGTCATCGACACCCCCGGCGTGCGGTCGTTCGGGCTGGCGCACGTCGATCCCTCGCGGGTCATCCACGCGTTCCCGGATCTCGAACCGGGCACCGACGGCTGCCCGCGGGCGTGCAGTCACGACGAGCCGGACTGCGCCCTGGACGCCTGGGTGGAGGAGGGACACGCCGATCCGGCGCGGCTCTACTCGCTGCGGCGGCTGCTGTCGGCGCGGGAGCGGACGGAAGGCGACTGAGCCGGCGGCCGGCTGACGCCTCGTCGGAAGAGACGGACGGGGTCCATGCGCCCGAAGAGGCGGTCGGCGTGCCGGAAATGCGGGCCGCGTCCGGCTCGGGAAGGCCGAACGGGCTTCGCGTTGTTTGTCCTGACGTGCGACTGGTAAGTGCATAATCGCACCGAGCCGGAGTTCGTGCCTGAGGTGGCGGTGCCCTTCGCGGGCGTACGGGAGGACGACACATGGCGTGGCTGCTGGTCATCGTGGCCGGGTTGCTCGAGACCGGCTTCGCCGTGTGCCTGAAGCTCTCCCACGGTTTCACCCGGCTGTGGCCGACCATCGCGTTCTGTGTGTTCGCCCTGGGCAGCTTCGGCCTGCTGACCCTCGCGCTGAAGCGGCTGGACGTGGGTCCGGCGTACGCGGTGTGGACGGGGATCGGGGCCGCGGGGACGGCGATCTACGGCATGGTCTTCCTCGGCGACCTGGTGTCCGTGCTGAAGATCGTGTCGATCACGCTGGTGATCATCGGGGTGATCGGGCTGCAGCTGTCCGGCTCGGCCCACTGAGGAGCGTGTGCAGGGCGTCGCGCACCAGATCGGCGACGCTGCCCTCGGCGGGCGGGGCGGCGATGCAGGAGAGCGCGATCCGGATGGTGAGTTCGCAGGCGCGGGCGAGCTCGGCGAGGTCGGGGCCCTCGGCGCCGGCGCCGGCGCGCGGACCGGCCAGGGCGTTGACGGCCCGGTCGCGGACGAGGGCGACGAAGTCGGTGGGGGACGGCAGGGGGCCGTCGGCGCGGCGCTGCGCGGGGACGGCGGAGCTGGACGGCACACGGGTGAGGGACGGGGTCGGCAGACGCTCGCTCCAGCAGCCGGTGAGCATGGCGCGGACCAAGGCGTTGCTGCGGGCGGTCTCGGTGGTCCACTCGGCGGCGGCGGTGAGCCGGTCGCGGGGGTCGACCGGGCCGGGAGGGCTCAGGGAGGCCGTGGGACCGGTGAGGCTCGTGGCTCCGGCGAGGTGCGTGGATGCAGTGGGGTGCGTGGATGCGGCGGGGCCGGTACTTCCCGTGAAACCTCCGGTGAGGCCCGGACCGGCGGAGCCGGCACCTCCGGTGAGGCCCGGACCGGCGCCGCCCGTACCTCCGGCGGGACTGGTCGTCCCGGTGAAGCCGCCGGGTGCCGCTGCTCCCGAGAGGGCACGGTCCACGCCGGCGAGGTAGGCGTCGGCCTCCCTGCGGACCAGGGCGCGGGCGAGGCCCTCCTTGCTGCCGAACTCGTTGTAGAGGGTCTGCCGGGAGACTCCGGCCGAGGCGGCCACGTCCACCATCCGTACGGCCGGCCACGGCCGGCGTGCCAGGGCGGTGTAGGCGGCGTCCAGCAGAGATTCCCGCGCTGCAGGCATCTTCGCCTCCCTCGGGGCGAGCTCACGACCCTGCGGTTCAGAGTTGACGGGGTGGTAGGCACTGTCAAGGGTGCGCGCGGCCACCGGCGGGGGCACGCACGACATGCCTCCCCGCGCCGCCGCGACGGTCCGGACGCCCCCGCTCCCCTGTAGCCCCGGCGCCACCTCGGCAGATACGGTCGTCACATGCCCGACTACCTCGATGACCTGCGTCTCGCCCACGTCCTCGCGGACGCCGCCGACGCCGCGACGATGGAACGGTTCAAGGCCCTCGACCTCAAGGTGGAGACCAAGCCGGACATGACGCCGGTGAGCGAAGCGGACAAGGCCGCGGAGGAGCTCGTCCGCGGTCATCTGGCCCGCGCCCGCCCCCGGGACGCGGTGCTGGGTGAGGAGTACGGGGTCGAGGGGACGGGCCCGCGGCGCTGGGTCGTCGACCCGATCGACGGAACGAAGAACTATGTGCGCGGTGTGCCGGTGTGGGCCACGCTCATCGCCCTGATGGAGGCCGGTGAGGGCGGCTACCAGCCGGTCGTCGGCGTGGTCTCGGCCCCCGCGCTCGGCCGCCGCTGGTGGGCCGCGAAGGACCACGGCGCCTTCAGCGGCCGCAGCCTCACCTCCGCCTCCAAGCTGCAGGTCTCCCGTGTCTCGAAGCTGGCGGACGCCTCGTTCGCGTACTCCTCGCTCAGCGGCTGGGAGGAGCAGGGCCGGCTCGACGGCTTCCTCGACCTGACCCGCGAGGTGTGGCGGACCCGGGCCTACGGGGACTTCTGGCCGTACATGATGGTCGCCGAGGGCTCGGTCGACATGTGCGCGGAGCCGGAGCTGTCGCTGTGGGACATGGCCGCCAACGCGATCATCGTGACCGAGGCGGGGGGCACCTTCACCGGCCTCGACGGCCGGCCCGGACCGCACAGCGGCAACGCGGCGGCCTCCAACGGGCTGCTCCACGACGAGCTGCTGGGGTATCTGAACCAGCGCTACTGAGAAGTACGAGGTGAGCGTGTGCGCCCTTCTTGGGCCGCACGCGCCCTCTTGTTGACCCCCGCTTTGCCTGCCACTCTGAGAGTCCCCCCACTTGTGAATTTGTGAAACCGTGAACAAGCGGATCCGGCGTCCGCGACACCGCACGGTTTCCGGTAGGAGGTGGCTCCATCCCATGCTCGTCCGTGACGCCATGAGCACGGTGGTCCTCACCGTCGGCCCCGACCACACCCTCCGCCAGGCCGCCGCCCTGATGTCCGCCCGCCGTGTGGGCGCCGCCGTGGTCCTCGACCCCGACGGCATCGGCATCGGCATCCTCACCGAACGGGACGTGCTGAACTCCGTGGGTCTGGGGCAGGACCCGGACACGGAGCGCGTCCACGCCCACACCACCACCGACGTCGTCTTCGCCGCACCGGCCTGGACCCTGGAGGAGGCCGCGGGGGCCATGGCCCACGGCGGTTTCCGGCATCTGATCGTCTGCGACAACGGGGAGCCCGTCGGCATCGTGTCGGTGCGCGACATCATCAAGTGCTGGGCCCCGGCGCGCCAGCAGGTCCCCGCCTGACCGCGGTCAACGCATGAGAACGGGCCGGGACTGCTGCTCTCGAAGAAGTCCCGGCCCGCCCGGCCCGGCAAGCGGTCCAGCGCTGGAATCAGCCGCGCAGGGCCTGCACCGCGGCCTGAAGCCGCTTGCCGAAGTCCTCGTCCGCCTGGCGGAAGTTGTTGATCGCGCGCTCGGCGATCTCGTCCCGCGTGACGCCCGAGACGGCCTTCGCCAGGTTGGTCACCAGGCGCTCCTTCTCGTCCTGAGACATCAGCCGGTAGAGATTGCCGGCCTGCACAAAGTCGTCGTCCTCGGCGTGGACGGGGGTGGCCGTCTCACCGGTGGCACCGGTGACCGGGATCGGCTGCCACAGCGGGCGGCCGGTCTGGGCGGGGCCGCCGAAGCTGTTCGGCTCGTAGTTCTTCGCGCCCTTGTGGCGGCCGTCGTAGAGGTAGCCGTCACGGGAGTGGGTGCGCGCCTCGGTGGCGCGCGGGCGGTTCACCGGCAGGTGGTCGGCGTTGATGCCGACGCGGTAGCGGTGTGCGTCGCCGTAGGCGAAGAGGCGGCCCTGGAGCATCTTGTCCGGGGACGGGCCGATGCCCGGCACGAAGTGGGCGGGGCTGAAGACCGACTGCTCGACCTCGGCGAAGATGTTCTCCGGGTTGCGGTTGAGCTCCAGCTTGCCGAACTCGATCAGCGGGTAGTCCGCGTGCGGCCAGACCTTGGTCAGGTCGAACGGGTTGAAGCGGTAGGTCGCCGCGTCCGCCGCCGGCATGATCTGCACATATGCCGTCCAGGACGGGTAGTCGCCGCGCTCGATGGACTCGCGCAGGTCCCGCTGGTGGGAGTCCGGGTCCTTGCCGGCCAGGATCTCCGCCTCCTCGGCGGTCAGGTTCTTGATCCCCTGGTCGGTCTTGAAGTGGTACTTGACCCAGAAGACCTCGCCGTCCTCGTTGTTCCACTGGAAGGTGTGCGAGCCGAAGCCGTCCATGTGGCGGTAGGAGGCCGGGATGCCGCGGTCGCCGAAGAGCCAGGTCACCTGGTGCGTGGACTCCGGGGAGAGCCCCCAGAAGTCGAAGACGTTGTCCGCCTCCTGCGAGCCGGTGTACGGGTCGCGCTTCTGGGTGTGGATGAAGTCCGGGAACTTGATGGCGTCCCGGATGAAGAACACCGGGGTGTTGTTGCCGACGAGGTCGTAGTTGCCCTCCTCGGTGTAGAACTTCACCGCGAAACCGCGCGGGTCGCGCACGGCGTCCGGCGCGCCCAGGTTGCCGGCCACGGTCGAGAAGCGCACGAAGACCTCGGTCTGCTTGCCGACCTCGGAGAGGAACTTGGCCCGCGTGTACGGGGTGACGTCGGCGGTGACCGTGAAGGTGCCGTAGGCGCCGGCGCCGCGGGCGTGCACCACCCGCTCCGGGATGCGCTCCCGGTTGAAGTGGGCCAGCTTCTCCAGCAGCAGCTGGTCCTGCACGAGCACCGGGCCGCCCACGCCTGCCGTCTCGCTGTTCTGATTGTCGGCGACCGGGGCACCGGCCTCCGTGGTGAGCGGTCCCTTCGTCACGTGCGCCTCCTGCGTCACTCTTGACCAATCCTGTTCCTTGGCTAAGGCCAGGCTCGACCCTACAATAGACATTGTCTAAGTCAAGCCGAGATCCAACTTCACACCTGTTCGGGACCTGGTCCCTCTGCTGTTAAGGTGGTCTCATGAGTGACCTTCTGGAACGGCTCCGCGGACGTGGATGGCGGATGACCGCACAGCGCCGTGTCGTGGCCGAGGTCCTCGACGGCGAACACGTCCACCTGACGGCCGACGAGGTGCACGCACGAGCTGTCGCCAAGCTGCCCGAGATCTCCCGGGCGACCGTCTACAACACCCTGGGTGAGCTGGTCTCGCTCGGTGAGGTGCTGGAGGTCGCCACCGACCAGCGGGCCAAGCGCTACGACCCCAATGCACACCGGCCGCACCACCACCTGGTGTGCGCGCGGTGCGGCGCCATCCGGGACGTCCACCCGACGGGCAATCCGCTGGCCGACCTCCCCGACTCGGAGCGCTACGGCTTCACCGTCTCGGACGTCGAGGTGACGTACCGCGGCATCTGCCCCAACTGCGCGGCGGCGTAGGGCACTCAGACACGACCGAGAGCCCCGGCACCACTGGTGCCGGGGCTCTCCGGGCTGCATGCGTGCGACGACCCGATCCGTGCAAGGTCCTCGGTGCCAGGTCCGGAGGGTGAACGCACCGAGGGCCGGAACCCTTTCGGATTCCGGCCCTCGGACTTCAGTAGCGGGGACAGGATTTGAACCTGCGACCTCTGGGTTATGAGCCCAGCGAGCTACCGAGCTGCTCCACCCCGCGTCGACGCAGGCAACGTTACGTCAAGGACGCGGGAGGAAGCAAATCGCTTCTCCGCGCGGTGTCCTGCGACTTCGCCGGAAGTGGCGGACACCACACCGGACACCACACCGGACACCGCACGGACGGAAGGGCGGCTCAGGCCGACAGCTCCTGCCGCAGGGCGTCGCGCAGCCGGACGGCACGCTCCGTGACCGCCGGGGGACCGAGCGCCGCCGCGCGGTCGGCCCAGCGCTGGCCCTCGGCGAGCTCGCCCCGCCGCGCGTAGACCAGGGCCAGGCGCAGCGCGGCGCGGCCGTGTCCGGCGTCCGCGGCGCGGGTCCACCACACGGCCGCCTCCGGCTCGCTGCCCTCCCGGGCCAGCAGCAGACCCAGGTTGAAGGCGCCGTTGCGGGAGCCGGCCTCGGCCGCCTCGCGGTACCAGCGGGCCGCCTCGACGACGTCGCCGCGGGCCGCCGCGAGCATGCCGACGCGCACCTGGGCCCGGCGGTGCCCCTGGGAGGCGGCACGCTCGTACCACTCCTCGCACTCGCTGCGCCGGTGCACCGGCTCGCCCAGCTCGTGCGCCGGCTCGGGCGGCCGACGGGCGTCCAGCACCGTCGCCAGGCGGTAGGCGGCCTCGGCGCTGCCGCCGCCCGCCGCGCAGCGCAGGAACCGCTCGGCCTCGGCCTCGTCGCCGGCCCGCAGCCGGGCCATGCCGACCTGCAGCGCGGCCTCGGTGTGCCCGGCGGCGGCGGCCCGCTCGTACCAGCGCAGCGCAGCCTCCTCCTCGCCCCGGCCGGCGTGCAGGATACCCAGGTTGAAGGCGGCGTCCACGCTGCCCGCCTCGGCGGCCTTGGAGAACCACGGCTCCGCGCCCGTCTCGTCGCCGGCCTGCAGCAGCAGGATCGCCAGGGCGTTGGCGGCCTCGCGGTGACCGGCGTAGGCCGCCCGGCGGTACCACTGCTCGGCCTGCGAGGTGCGGCCCTGCTCGGAGCAGAGCAGCCCGAGGTTGTAGGCGCCGTTGACGTCGCCGGCGTCCATGGCGGCCCGGTACCAGCGCTCGGCGGTCTGGGTCTCGCCGCGCTCGGCGTGCAGCGCGCCCAGTGCGTTGGCGGCGTTGCCGTCGCCGTCCTGGGCAGCGCGCAGCCACCACACGGCGGCGTTCTCGGTGTCGCCGGCGTCCCGCAGCAGGAACCCGAGCGCGCAGGCGGCCCGCGCCTCGCCGTCCTTGGCGGACGTCAGATACCAGCGGCCGGCCTCCTTGAGCTCGCCGCGCTTCTCCAGGATCGTCCCGAGGTGCAGGGCGGCCCGGCGGTGACCGCGCGCGGCGGCCTGCCGGTAGTACTGCTCGGCCTCCTGCAGCAGCCGGACACCGTTGTCGTCGCCGGACCTGCGTGCGGCCCGGCGGTCCAGCGTGCGGGCCAGCCGGTACGCCGCCTCACGGTGGCCGCGTTCGGCCGCGGCCCGCATCCAGCGCTCGGCGCCTGCCTCGTCCCCGCGGTGCTCGAGCAGGTCGGCGAGCGCGTAGGCGCCCAGCGTGTGGCCCTGTTCGGCGGACTGGCGCAGCCAGTACTCCGCGGCCGGTTCGTCACCGCGCTCGCGGTGGTGGCGGCCCAGGGAGTGCGCCGCCGCGGCCGAGCCGGCGACGGCGGCGATGCGCCACCATCCGGCGGCCTCGTCGGCGTAGCCCCGCTGGTGCAGCAGGACGCCCAGGTTGTTGGCGGCGGCGCGGTCGCCGGCGGCGGTGGCGTTGCGCAGGTGGGGTTCGGCTCCGTCGAGATCACCGCGGCGCAGCAGCATGGCGCCGAGGATGCTCATCGCCTCGACGTCGCCGGCCTCGGCGG